>JANJTH010000742.1 GCA_024711205.1 Planctomycetota bacterium
CCATCTGGTTGTCGAGGTCCGAACCGGCTGCTGTCAGAATGTTCTCGTACTTGGCCTGCTCTTCCGCCAGCTTGTCGAAGTCGGCGTCCGGCTCGGCATACGCGGCGTAGATCTCCTCCAGCTTCTGGCGCGCTTCGAGGATCTCGCCGAGGCCCGACTCGACCTCTTCCCTGACGCTCTTGGCGGGGTCGAGCTGCGGCTCCTGCGGCAGATAGCCGATGCGGATGCCGGCCAGATGCTGCACTTCGCCGTCGTATTCCTTGTCGGCGCCGGCCATGATGCGCAGCACCGTCGATTTGCCCGAGCCGTTGAGGCCCAGCAGGCCGATCTTGGCGCCGGGGAAGAACGACAGCGAGATGTCCTTGATGATCTGGCGCTTGGGCGGGACGATCTTGATTACACCGTTCATGGTGTAGATGTATTGCGACATGGGGCTCTCCGGAACCGGGACGCGCCGAGCCCGGCCGGATGGCCTGGGACAGGGCGGGAAGATGGGGATTATCCCGCAGGGTGGGGGCGCGTTGCCAGCGTGAAAGGGCCGGAACGGCCCATTCGCATCCACCGTTCAGGCCGAACCCGGCCGGATCCGCGGCCGGCGCCCGGCCGGGCCCGCTCCGGCGCGGGGCCGGTCGGGGCCGGTCGGGGCCGTGGGCGTCTGCGCACATCGCGCCCACGTTTGCTCCCCGGCGCTCGCTTCCTTACGCTCTCTCCTGGGGTGCGCCCCCCGGGAGACCGTGCTCCTCGACGACTTCCTCCAGCGGTTCGGCGCGCTCGGCGACGAGCTCCTCGCGCAGTTCCCCCGCCCGTTCCTGGTCGAGGAGGGGCGGCTCTCCGTCGAGGACGACGACGACCCCGGCGCCGCCGCGCGCCGGCGGATCTTCTACCTCGGCCCCGATGCGGACGAGCTCGTCGTCGGCCGCTCGGACGGCGCCGACATCTCGATCGGCGACGCGAACGTCTCGGGGCGCCACGCGAAGCTCGTGGCGCCCAGGGGCGCCGAGGGGCGCTGGACGGTCGTCGACCTCGCCTCGCGCAACGGCACGTTCCTGAACGGCAAGCAGCTCGGGCCCCACGCCCCGGCCCCGCTCGGGGACGAGGCGACGATCGCGTTCGGGCCGGGCGTCGACTTCGTGTTCGTCGAGCCGCCCACCCTCCTGCTCCTCGCGCGCCGGCTCGCCGCGCCCGCGGCCGGCGCCCCGCCGGCGGCCGCGGCGCCGGTCTCGCTCGCGGCCGAGACCCAGGTCGCGATGGCCCGCCCGCCGCTCGCCGACCTCCTGCCCGACGACGTGGACGACGACCTCGTCACGGGCGACGGCGCCCCGGCGCCCGAGGGGCCGCTGTTCCTCCACTGCGACCCGTTCGACGCGGTGCCGCTCGAGCCGGGGAAGCCGGTCATCGTCGGGCGCTCGGCCGTCCACGCGTCGCTCGTGCTCCCGCACCCGCAGTGCTCGCGGGCCCACGCCGAGTTCCAGCGCCGGCCGGGCGGGGTGTTCGTGCGCGACCTGCGGAGCGCGAACGGGACGTTCGTCGGCGGCACGAAGATCGGCGGCGACCCGGTCCGGCTCACGCTCGGGCAGGAGGTCTCGATCGCGGACTTCAAGCTCTCGGTCCGGGCGACCTCGCGGAGCGCCCTCGCCTCGACCATGGTGACCGCGCCGAGCCCGCGCGCCCGCAAGGACCTGATCCGCGGGCACCTCGAGCGGCTGCCGCTCGAGAAGCTCCTGCTCGAGCTCGAGGAGAAGCAGAAGTCCGGCGTCCTCGAGGTCCACGACGGCAAGCGCCGCGGGCGGATCGCCTTCCGGGCGGGCGCGCCCGTCTCCGCGTCGCTCGACGGCGGGCCCGCGGGCGCGGCCGCGATCGCCGAGATGCTCGACTGGAAGGCGGGGCCGTTCACGATCGACCCGACCCCGCCCGCGGGCGGCGACCGGGAGGTCCCCCAGGCGTTCCGGGACATCGTGCTCGAGAAGTTCCTGTCCTGAGCGGCCCGCGCTCGCGCTGCCGTTGGTCGGGGCGCGGCGGCGGTGATAGACCAGAGGGCGTGAGCGGACCTCCCGAGCGCGACCGCGAGCGCGGGCTGCCGATCGAGCGGCTGGCCGTCGTCGGCGCGACGTTCCGGACCGTGGGCTTCGAGGGGCTGGGCGAGCTGACGCTCGCCCCGGGCGACGTCGTCGGGCGCGCGCGGCTCCAGGCGGCGCTGGGGGCCGAGGAGCTCGTCGATCTCGCGACGTGCAACCGCGTCGAGCACTGGGTGGTCCTCCCGGACGCGCGGTCGGCGGACGGCCTGCCCGACGCCCTCGCGGCGCACCTGCGCGCCACCGGCCGGACGCCGCCCGGGCCCGAGGGGCTGTTCGCCTGCGCCGGGCAGGTCGCGCTCGAGCACCTGTTCCGCGTCGCGTGCGGGCTCGACAGCCTCGTCCTCGGCGAGACCGAGATCACGGGGCAGCTCCGCCGGGCGGTCGAGGTGGGCGTGGCCGAGCGGACCGCGGGGCCCGTCCTGCGCGAGGTGTTCGACCGCGCGCTCGCCTGCGGCCGGCGGGCCCGCGCCGCGGCCGAGGCCGTGGACGGGCCCGGGCCGGCCTCTGCGGCCGCGATGGCGATCGAGAAGATGCGCCAGCACTTCGGCGCGGCGGGGCCGGGCGCGAGCGTGATCGTGGGCGTCGGGCCCATGAGCGTGGAGGTCGCGCGCGCGCTCGCCACGGGCACGGGCGAGCGGCTGTTCGTGAACCGGACCCCGGCCCGCGCCGCGGAGCTCGCCGCGCGGTTCGGCGGGCGCTCGCTCTCGCTCGAGGCCTTCCTGGCCGCGCCGCCCGCGGCGCTCGACCTCCTGTTCACGGCCACCTCCGCCGAGGCGCCCGTCCTCGGCCCCGACGCGTTCGCCCCGGCGCTCGCGGCGCGGCGCGCGCGGGGCGACGGGCGGCCGATCATCGTCTGCGACATGGGGGTCCCCCGCGACGTCGACCGCGCCGTCGACGCGCTCCCGGGCGTGCTCGTCGTCGCGCTCGAGCACATGGAGGCCCTCGCCCACGCGCGACGCCGCGACTTCGTGCAGGCGGCCACGCGCGCCGCCGAGGTCGTCGCCGCCGAGGTCGGGCGCGTCGCGCGCGAGGAGCGCTTCCGCGCGCTCGCGGGCGAGAGCGCCCGGGCCGTCCTCGAGGGCCGCCTCGCGCACCTCGACGCGGGCGACCGCGCGCTGATCCTCCGCTTCGCGACCGGCCTCGCGTCCCGCTTCGCGCGCCAGCCCGAGGCCCCCGCGGGCGACGCCGAGCGGCTCGCGCAGGAGCTGCTCCAGGACCTGGGCGCCGCCGGCCCCGGAGGCTGACCCCCGAGCGGGCCGGCGCCCCGGTGGCGCGCCGCGGGGCGGCGCGGCCCGTTTAGGATCTGCGCGCGCGCCCCGGCGCGCGAGGCCCTCCATGCGCGTCAAGCCCCTGAAGCCCGGCCCGCTCTGGCGCTTCCTGTCCTCGATCTGGCTCGCGGTCGCCCTGATCCTCGTCATGGCGGTCCTCTCGGCGATCGGGCATCTCGGGCCCACGTTCGCGCCCCGCGAGTTCATCCAGGTCGAGCGGTTCTTCTTCGGCTCATGGTGGTTCGGCGGGCTGCTCGCGATGGTGGGCGTCAACATCTTCTTCGGGACGCTCAACCGCTCGCTCGCGCACCCGCCGGGCTGGTTCCCCTGGCGGATCAGCCAGCTCCCCTGGCTCATGGTCCACGTCGGGCTCCTGCTCGTGATCGGCGGCGGCCTGTTCACGCTCCAGCGGACCGAGGGGCAGCTCTACGTCGTGACGGGCTCGTCGGAGCGCGTCATGTACCGGCACGACCGCGAGGTCGTCGTCCGGCGGCCGCCGCCCCCGGACGGCGCCGTGAGCGAGGCCCACGCGGTCGACCTGACCTGGCTGCCGAAGACCGAGGACCTCGTCGGGCGCCCGAACACGGTCGCGCTGCTCGGCACGGGCTTCTGGGTCCTGTTCACGCTGGGCGTCGGGCTCGGCGCGCTGCGCGTCGCCGGCCCGCAGGCCGCGTGGACCGTGGGCGGGCTGCTCGCCTGCACGGGCGTGTTCTTCCAGGTCGCGGCCTGGCGGCACAGCGACGACCGGCTCGAGCTGTTCGGCGGCGAGGCCACGCTCACGTTCGAGAAGTACTACCCGACCCACGAGCGGGTCCCGCAGGTCGAGCTCGACCCGAGCGGGGCCGGCCCCGAGGTCGTGTCGCTCGAGCTCGCGCGCGACGGCGCGAAGGCCCCGGCGCTCTGGCTGCCCGTGACCGTCGGCTACCAGAACTCGCGCCAGCTCGAGGCGGGCGGGGTCACGCTCGCCGCGCAGCGCGTCCACGCGCGCGCCGAGCTCGAGCGGGTCCTCGCGGGCCAGCCGAGCTTCGGCTCGCTCGTCGTGCGGGCGGGGGGCGCCGTCGCGGTGCTCCCGCTCGACGAGGCCGTGCAGCCGGGCGGGGGCGACGCCGGGGACCCGGGCCGGATCGACCGCGTGCTCGAGGTCGCGGGCCACCGGCTCCACGTCGGCCGCCTGTTCCGCAGCCTGCAGGTCACGACGGGCGAGGGCGGGAAGCAGGAGGCGATCGACGCGGCCCCCGGCGGCGAGCTCGTGAACCCCGCGGTGCGGATCGACGCGGTCGTCTACCCCGACGGCCGGCGCGAGGAGGTCCCGCGCTTCGTGTTCGGGTCCGACGAGTTCCGGGCGCTGAACCGGCAGATGCGCCCGATCGAGGGCGTGTCGCTCGACTACGCGTTCCCCATGTGGAGCGTCCCCCCCGGCCGCTCGGTCAACGTCGTGCTGTTCCCCGACGGCCCCGCCCGCCTGCTGACCCAGGGCTTCGAGGGCTCGCCCGCGGCCCCGCGCGCGCCCGCGGACCTCGACGCGCTCCCGGCGCTCGGGGCCGACCCGGTCGCGATCCCCGGGGTGGGGCACGGGCTCACCCTGCGCCTGGCCGAGCGGCTCCCCTCGGCCCACACCGTCGAGCGGGTCCAGTGGGTCGACCCGAAGACGCGGCGCGACGCGGACAAGCTCCCCGACGCCGTGTTCGTGCGCCTGAAGCACCGCGACGGGCGCGAGGTCGCCGACTGGCTGCCCTTCGGGTTCACGGGGCACCAGCCGATCACGCTCCAGCTCGGGCAGGAGGCGTGGACGCTCTCGTACCAGGCGCGGAAGCACACGCTCCCGTTCGACGTGCACCTGAACGAGTTCAAGATCGAGTGGGCGCCGGGCCAGCAGAACGTCCGGCCGCTCGCCTTCGAGAGCAAGGTCACGGTGAAGGACCCGACGGGGAAGGACTCGATCCCGTCGTTCGACTACCGGATCTACATGAACCACACGCTCGTGCACAAGGGCTACACGCTGTTCCAGAACAGCTACATCCGGCAGCCGGGCCAGCCCGACATCTCGGTCTTCGCGATCCAGAACGACCCGGGCGAGTACATCTTCTACGTGGGGTCGCTGCTGCTCTCGGTCGGCGTGCTCGCGTTCTTCTACGTGCGGCCGAGGCTGCGCGAGCTCGAGCTCCGCTGGCGCGGCCAGGCCCCGGTCGAGGCCGAGGCCACGCCGACCCCGTTCACGAAGGCGCTGCCGGAGGAGCCGGCCGCGCCGGCTGCGCCAGCCCAGGCCGAGCCCGCGCAGGCCGAGCCCGCGCAGGCCCCTGGCGCGGAAGCGCAGGCCGCAGCGGAGGCCCCTCCGGCCGCCACCGACCCCGACGAGGCCCGGAGCTAGACTCCGGGACGAGAGGCCCACGATGATCCCGACCCGTCTCCGGTCCCGCGCGCTCGGGGGCGCCCTCGCCGGCGCCGCCCTGTTCGCCTGGAGCGCGGCGCGGGCCCCCCCCCCCCCCCGGGGCGGCGGGGGGGGGCCCGCCCCCCCCCCCCCCCGCCGCCGCGTCCGAGGCCCGCCCGTCCCAGGTCGGGCAGGCGTTCCAGGACGCGCTCGACCTGGGGCCCCTGCGCGCGCTCCCGATCCAGGCGGGCGGGCGGGTCAAGCCGCTCGACACGTTCTGCCGCGAGCACGTGTTCACCGTCACGGGTGAGCTCGGGCTGCGCGACGCGCCGCGCGAGGACCCGGTCCTCGCCGTGCTCCAGATGGCCCACGACCCGGCCTCCTTCCGCCGGCGGCGCGTGATCGTCGTCCGCAACCTCGAGCTCACGAAGGCCTTCACGAAGGGCGACACGGGCAAGACGCACGTCTCGATCGACGACATCGAGCACAACCCGCAGTGGCTCGAGCTGCGCGGCAAGCTCGACTGGTCGAAGGAGAAGGGCTTCACGGCCGTCGAGACGGCCGCGCGGGAGCTGCTCGGCCGCGTGCACGCCTTCCGCCAGACGGGGGAGCTGCTCCGGGTGCTGCCGGTCTCGGACGACCCCGAGGTCGCGTGGGTCCCGATCGAGCGCGCGCACGACGCGTTCCCCGACCAGCGCTTCGGGCCGCTCGTGGCCGAGCAGCGCGCGCTCGTCGACGCGTTCTCGCGCCGCGACGCCGCCGCGTTCCAGGCCGCCCAGGGCGCGCTGACCGCGCGCCTGCACGGCTACGAGTTCCGCGTCCACCCGCCCGACGTCTACCTCGACGTCGAGCGCGTCTACAACCGGATCCGCCCGTTCCGCTCGGCCGCGCTCCTCTGCTTCCTCGCGGCCAGCCTGTTCCTCATCCACCGCTCGGCCGCCCCGAAGCCCGGCGTGTGGTGGGGGGCGATGGGCGTGCTCACGCTCGGCGTCGCGCTCCACGTGGCCGGCTGCATCATCCGCACCGTCGTCACCGGCTACGCGCCGGTCGGGAGCCTCTACGAGACGATCATCTGGATCGGCGGCGTCGCGGCCCTGTTCGCGCTCGTGTTCGAGGCGACGAGCAGGGCGTCCGCGTTCGGGCTCGCGGGCGCGCTCCTGGGCGGCGTCGTCCTGATCCTGGCCGACCGGCTCCCGCTCATGACGGACGCGACCTCGCGCTACGTGGACCCGGCGATGAACCCCCTCGTCCCGGTGCTCCGCAGCTACTGGCTCAACATCCACGTGACCTGCATGCTCACGAGCTACGCCGCGCTCGGGCTGGCCTGCGTGCTCGGGCTCGACCACTTCGTGACCTGGCTGCGCGCGGGCGACGACCCGGCGGCGAAGGAGCGGCTCGAGCGGCTCGCCGGCTACAACGACCGCGCGATCCAGGTCGGGTTCAGCCTGCTCACGATCGGCGTGCTCCTCGGGGCCGTGTGGGCGAACCAGTCCTGGGGCCGCTACTGGGGCTGGGACCCCAAGGAGACCTGGGCGTTCATCACCTGGTGCGTCTACGCCGCCTACCTGCACGTCCGGTTCATGGGCTGGGTCAAGGGGCCCTGGATCGGCGTGTGGAACGTGGCCGGCTTCGCCGCGGTGATCTTCACCTACATCGGCGTGAGCTTCCTCCTGCCCGGGCTCCACAGCTACCTCGAGCCGTCGTGAGCGGCGCGTCCGGCGCGGGCGGCGGGCCCGCGACGGACGCGGCCCCGCCGGCGCCGGCGCCCCGCCGCGCGGCGCCGGACGAGGTGCCGTTCCCCCGGCACGAGCAGGTGTTCCTCGCGCTCGCGGCCGTGTTCCTGGGCGCGATGGTCGCGATGAACGTGCTCGGGATCACCCGGTTCATCGAGGTCGGCGGCTGGACGCTCCCGTTCACGGTGTTCGGCGAGCGCGTGACCGTGTTCCAGCTCGCGATCGGCGTGCTGCCCTACCCGATCACGTTCCTCGTGACGGACCTCGTCTCGGAGCTGTACGGGAAGCGCCGCGCGACGTTCCTCGTGTGGGTCGGGTTCGGGCTCAACTGCCTGCTCCTGCTCGTGTGCTGGGCGGGGCAGCTCTTCCCGGCGCCGTTCGACGCGCACGGGCAGTTCTATCGCGAGGCCTGGGTCGCGATGGGCGGCCTCGGCGAGCCGCCGCGGACGCCGCCGCCCGGGCTGTTCTACGGGCAGGTGTGGGCGCTCATGAGCGGGGCCACGGCCGCGTCCATGGTGGCCTACCTCGTGGCGCAGCTCGTCGACGTGCAGCTCTTCCACTTCTGGAAGGACCTCACGGACGGGCGGCACCTGTGGCTCAGGAACAACGGCTCGACGCTCGTCTCGCAGCTCGTCGACACGACGTGCGTGCTCACGATCACGTTCTGGGGCGACGTGTTCGTCACCGGGACGCGGTCGGTCGCGTGGCTCGCGGCGCTCATCGCGGGGAGCTACGCGTTCAAGCTCCTCGCCGCGCTCCTCGACACGCCCTTCCTCTACCTCGCCGTCGCCTGGCTCCGCCCGCACGTGGCCCCGCCCGCGCCGCCGGGGGCCTGAGCGACGCGGGAGGGCCGCGCCAGGCTGACCCACCGGAGGGAGGTCGGCCTGGCGCGGGCCGAGCGCGGGCTGGACTCCACGCGCCGGCCCGCGCCGGACAGGCGTCGCAGGTCCCCGCGGGGCCTACCCCGGGGGGGCGCGCCCTACCGAGCCGGGCGTGACCTGCCTATACTCAGCTCGGCTCCCGAGGGCACCTCATGATCGCCAGCCTGCACGTGATCGAGGGACCGGACCACGGGCGGCTCTTCGCCGTGAACGGGTCGACGGTCACGATCGGCCGCAGCGCCGACAACACGATCGTCCTCAACGACGTCGCGGTGAGCGGCGTCCACTCGAAGATCGTGCGCACCGAGGCCGGCACGTACGCCGTCCACGACGCCCAGAGCACGAACGGCACCTTCGTGAACGGCAAGGAGGCCCGGGTCGTCGACCTGCGCCACGGCGACACGCTGCGGGTCGGCGGGACCGTCATGGCCTTCGAGCTGCGCCGCCAGGGCGGGACGCTCCACAGCGAGGGCGAGGACCGCGGGGCCGTGTCGGTGGCCGACATGGCCCCGGCCACGGCCTACAGGGCGCCCGACGCGCTCGACGTGTCGGGCCTCGACCGCGCCGAGCTCGAGCAGCGCGTCCTGCGAGCCGGGGTCCTCGAGCAGCTCGACCGCGCGCTCGCGCAGCTCGACGGCAGCTCCGAGGTCCTCGCCGCCGTGCTCGACGCCGCGCTCGCGGGGGCCGGCGCCCAGCGCGGGTTCGTGCTCCTCCTCGACGAGCGGACGGGGGAGATCGTCCCCGCGGTCGCGCGCGACCTGCTCGGCCAGGCCGAGGCGATCGGGTTCTCGAAGTCGCTCGCGTTCGACGTGCTCGCCGAGGGGAAGGGCGTCCTGGCCGAGGACACGAGCGCGACGCCGGCCCGCCCCGTGGTCTGCGCGCCGATCGTCGCGGCCGGGCGGACCCTGGGCGTCCTGTACCTCGGCGCGCCGCGCGCCCCCTTCGCGCCGGAGCACCTCGCGACCGTCGAGGCGATCGGGCGGCGGGCCGGGGCCGCCGTCGCGGCCGCCCGTTCGCGCACGGACTTCGAGGTGCTCTTCTCGTCCATGGTCGACGCGATCATGAAGTCGATCCAGGCCAAGGACGTCTACACGCGCGGCCACTCCGAGCGGGTCCGGCACTACAGCCGCCTGCTCGGCAAGGAGCTGGGGCTCTCGGGCCACGAGCTGTACCGCCTGACGCTGGGCGCGGCCCTGCACGACATCGGCAAGATCGGCATGCCCGACAGCGTGCTCAAGTTCAACACGAACCCGCGGCTCTCGCCCGAGCAGCTCGAGGAGGTGAAGAAGCACCCCTCGCGCGGGGCCAAGATCCTGGGGGAGATCCCGTTCCTCCGCGACGTCGTGGCGGCGGCGGAGCTCCACCACGAGGACTGGGACGGCGGCGGCTACCCGCACGGGCTCAAGGGCGAGGAGATCCCCCTGATCGCCCGGATCGTCGCGGTCGCCGACACCTACGACGCGATCACGACGGACCGCCCCTACCAGAAGGGGCAGAGCTACGAGGGCGGGCACGCGATCCTCCGCAAGATCGCGGGCAAGCGCCTCGACCCGGAGCTCGTCGAGGCGTTCATCCGCGGCTGGTACCGCTACCGCAAGGGCCCGACCGTGCACGCCGCGCCCGAGGACGCGCCGCCCCCGGTCCACAAGCCGGCGGTCGAGGACGTGGACACGCTGAACATCTCCGACCCGAAGGCGGCGGCCGCGCTCCGCGCCGCGATCGCGGACGCCGACACGGTGGCCGCGGGGGCCGACCTGGCCGCGTCCGCCACGAGCCGGGTCGAGCGGCCGCCGACCGAGGGCGTCGTCGAGGACGACGGCCCCGACGACGACGACGTGGGCGAGAACCTGAAGCAGATCATCCTGATCGGGTGACCCGCCCCCGCCGGACCGCCCGCGGGGCCGCCGGGCTCACGGTCGGCCTGCTGACCCTCGCCCTGCCCGGCTGCTACCTGGCCCACGCGGCGGGCGGGCAGCTCCGGGTCCTGCTCGGGCGCGAGTCGATCGAGGCGGCCGTCGCGACGGGTCGGTTCAACGACGCCTGGCGGGCGAAGCTCCGGCTCGTGCTCGAGGCGCGCCGCTACGCGGCGGAGGTGCTCGGGCTCGACGTCGGCGGGGCCTACGCCGACCTGTTCGACACGCGCGGCGGGCCGATCGCGTGGAACGTGAGCGCGAGCCCCCTCGACGCGTTCGCGCCGCACCTGTGGTGGTTCCCGATCGTGGGCGCGGTCCCCTACCTCGGCTACTTCGACCGCGCGCCGGCCGAGGCCGAGGCCGCGGCGCTGCGGGCGCGGGGGCTCGACGCGCTGGTCCTGCCCGTGCCGGCCTACTCGACGCTCGGCTGGTTCGACGACCCGCTGTTCACGGGCATGCTCCGGCTCGACGAGGCGACGCTGGTCGAGGTCGTGCTCCACGAGCTCGCGCACCGGACGATCTACGTCCCGGGCGACGCGGACCTGAACGAGACGCTCGCGACCTTCGTGGGCCGGCAGGGCGCGCTCGAGCTGTTCGTCGCCCGGGGCGGCCCGGACGACCCGGCGCTCGCGGCGCTCCGTGACGACCTCGCCGACCAGGCCCTGTTCCGGCGCGCGATCGACGACCTCCACGAGCGCGTGTGGCGGGTCCAGGCCGCGTCCGGCGACCGCGACGCCGTGCTCGCCCGCAAGGCGGAGGTCATCGCCGCCTGGCGCGCGCGGTTCGAGCGCGAGGTCCGGCCGGAGCTCTCGGGCGCCGGCTACGACTTCGTGCGCGACCCGCGGGTCTCGTTCGACAACGCGTTCCTGCTCATGTTCCGCCGCTACCACGGTGACCTCGACCTGTTCGAGGCGCTGTTCGAGCAGGAGGGCCGCGACCTCCCGCGCACGATCCGCCTGCTCGCCGCGCTCGCGGACGACCCCGACCCGCGCGCCGCGCTCGAGGCGCGGGCCCGCCGCGCCGCTCCGCACCCGCCGCGCGGCTCGTAGCCGCCGCTCCCGCCGCGCTGGTCCGTGCCTCGGCCGCAGGGGTCTGCTTGGATGGGCGCATGTCCGAGCGATCGACACCCGCCGGGGCGCCGCCGCCGCCGCCGCCGCTCGAGATCGAGCGCGTGTTCCTCCTCTCCGCCATGCCGCCGCTCCCGGCGGGCCATCGCGCCGTGCGGATCGAGCAGGGCTACCTGCCCGACCCCGCGCCGGGGGCTGAGGGGGTCGTCGAGGGCCGGCTGCGCCGGAAGGTCGACGCCGAGGGGCGGGTCACGTGCTTCCACACCGTGAAGCGCGGCGAGGGGCTCGTGCGCACGGAGGTCGAGCGCGCGATCGACGAGGCCGAGCTCGCGCGCCTGTGGCCGGCCACGGCCGGGCGCCGGCTCGCGAAGACCCGCCACGTCATCGCCGAGGGGGCCCTGACCTGGGAGGTCGATTGTTTCGACGGCTGGGCGCTCGTGCTGGCCGAGGTCGAGCTGCCGTCCGTGGACGCAGAGGCGCCGCTCCCCGCCTGGCTCCGCCCCTACGTCGTGCGGGAGGTGACCGAGGACCCCGCCTACCGGAACTACCAGCTCGCCCTCCGGCTCGGCCGCGGCGAGGGGCCGCCGTAGAGGTCGTCGGTGCCCGCGGCTAGACTCCCGCTGTGATCCAGTTCCAGTGCACCGCCTGCGGGCATCCGATGACGGCGTCCCCCGAGTTCGCGGGGAAGACCGGCCCGTGCCCCAGGTGCCGCAAGCCGGTCACCGTGCCCGCGCCGGGCGCGCCCACCTGGCCGGCCCAGCCGGCGGCGCGGCCGCCGACGCCCCCGCAGGTCCCCCAGCCGCCGCTCCCCCCGCAGCCGCTCGCGCGGCCGGGCGTCCCGCAGCCGCCCGCGGCCCCGGCGCGCCCGACGATCGTCCCGCCCACCGCGCCTCCGGCAGCTCCCGCGCCGCCCGCGGGCCCGCTGACGCAGCCCTACGATCGGCGCGCCCTCGTGGCCGAGGC
>JANJTH010000758.1 GCA_024711205.1 Planctomycetota bacterium
CGGCGCGGCCCCGCCCGGCGCCGACGAGGTCGCGCGCGCCGCGAGCGCCGTCGGGCTCGAGCTCACCGCGGCCCAGGCCGAGGCCGTGCGCGCCTGCCTCGAGGCCCCGTTCGTCGTGATCACGGGCGGGCCGGGCGTCGGCAAGACCACCGTCCTGCGGGCGCTCGTCGAGGTCCTGCGCCGGCGCGCGGTCGCGTTCGCGCTGGCCGCCCCGACCGGGCGCGCCGCGCGCCGGCTCGAGGAGGCGACGGGCGCCGCCGCGAGCACGCTCCACCGCCTGCTCGAGTGGGAGCCGCGCCGCGGGGGGTTCGCGCGCGACGCCGACGCGCCGCTCGACGTCGACCTCCTCGTCGTCGACGAGGCGTCCATGCTCGACATCCACCTGTTCCACGCCGTCGCGCGCGCGCTCGTGCCCGGGGCCACGCTCGTGCTCACGGGCGACGTCGACCAGCTCCCCTCGGTCGGCCCCGGCGCCGTCCTGGCCGAGGCGCTCCAGAGCGGGGCCGCCCGCGTCGTCCGCCTGACCGAGGTGTTCCGCCAGGCCGCGCGCTCGCGGATCGTCGCCGCCGCGCACGCCGTGAACCGCGGCGAGGTCCCCGACCTGCGCGAGGCCGCGGGCGCGGGCGCCGACCCGGGGCTCGACTTCTTCTTCGTCGAGCGCCGCGACGCCGAGCAGGCGCGCGACGCGATCGTCAAGCTCGTGGCGGAGCGGATCGGCCCCCGGTTCGGGCTCGACCCGATCGACGACGTGCAGGTCCTCGCGCCCATGCGCCGCGGGGCCTGCGGGACCGACGGCCTCAACGCCGCCCTGCGCGCCGCCCTGCGCGGGCTCACGGCCGAGCAGGCCGCCGACCTGCGCCGGCTCGACGCGGGCGACAAGGTCATGGTGCTCCGCAACGACTACGACCACGACGTGAGCAACGGCGACCTGGGCCGCGTCGTCCGCCGCGAGCCCGACGGCGCCGTGACCGTCCGCGTCGACGGCCGCGAGGTCACCTACCCCCGCGGCGACGGCGGCCGGCTCGGGCTCGCCTACTGCGCCACGATCCACAAGGCGCAGGGGTCGGAGTACCCGGCCGTCGTCGTGCCCGTGCTCACCGAGCACTTCGTCATGCTCGAGCGCAACCTGCTCTACACCGCGATCACCCGCGCCCGCCGCCTCGTCGTGCTCGTCGGCCAGCGCCGCGCGGTGGAGCTGGCCGTGCAGAACGACCGGCCCCGGCAGCGGCTGACGTTCCTCGCCCCGCGCCTGCGGGCGTTGCTGGGCGGGGCGTGAGGGGAGGGGGAGGAGAGGAGAGGAGAGAAGAGGGAGGGCAAGGGCAAGGGCAAGGGAGGAGGGGAGACGGGGTCGCACGACCGCGGGAACGGGAACGGGAACGGGAACGGGAAGAGGTGACCCGAGACCGCCTGCGCCCGGGGGCTGGGAGCGGCAGCCCCATCGGAGTTTCGTGCGGAGTCGGCGGCGAGGGCCTCCCGGGTCCGCCGTCGCGCCCCCGGCCGACTCCGCTCGAAACTCCGTCCGCTCGAAACTCCGTCAGCTCGCCGTCTGGCGCGTGTCGAACTCGGTGCGCAGGAACTGCTGCAGGATCCGCAGCATGTCCCCCACCTGCTGGAACCGCTGCTCGGGGTCCTTCGCCATGGCCTTCTCCACGAGCACCTCGAGGACGCGCGGGACGTCCTTGCGGAAGCTCGAGATCGGCGGCGGGCTCTCCTTGCGGATCTTCGTGAAGTACTCGAGCGTCGTGCGGCCCTGGAACGGGGTCCGCCCGGTCAGCATGTGGTAGATCGTCGCGCCGAACGAGTAGATGTCCGAGCGGTGGTCCGCGTAGAGCGCGTTCTCGATCTGCTCGGGCGGCATGTAGGGCAGCGTGCCGAGCCCGTCGCCCGGGCGCGTCAGGCCGGAGTTGCCCGACGACATCGTGTTCTTCGCCAGGCCGAAGTCGGCGAGCTTCGCCGTCCCGTCGTCCTGCACGAGGATGTTCTCGGGCTTGATGTCGCGGTGGACGATGCTCCGCTCGCGCGCGTGCTCGAGCGCGAGCGCGACCTGCGCGGCGACCCGCACGACGAACGGGAGCGGGAGCGGCCCGTGGTCGGCGATCCACTGCTTCAGGCTGCGCCCGGGGACGAACTCCATGGCGAAGTAGAGGAACGGGGGCGCCTCCCCCATGTCGAGCACGCGGACGATGTTCCGGTGGTCGAGCTCGGCCGCGGTCGAGGCCTCGCGGATGAACCGGGCCCGGGCGTCCTCGGTCATCTCGCCCCGGCCCTTGAGCACCTTGAGCGCGACGTGGACGCCGCGCTTCTGGCAGCGGGCCAGGTAGACGACGCCCATGCCGCCCTCGCCGAGCGTGCGCTCGATCTGGTAGCCGGGCACCTCGATCCGCGGGGCGCACCGCGAGCAGATCACGCGCCCGCGGTGCTCGACCGCCATGGGCAGGAGCGCGGGGGGGATCGTCTGCTGGCAGAGCGCGCACGTCTTCACCGGCGCGCCCCAGGCCGAGGCCGACGGGCCGCCCTGCTGGGCGCGGGACGCCCCGGGGCCGGCGCCCTGCGCCGCCGGGGCCGGGGCGCCCTGGGCCGGCGCGCCCTGGCCGGGCCAGGCGCCGTGGACCGGCGGCGTCGGCCCCGTCGGCCGCGCGTAGTTCGGGACCATCGTCGGCGGCAGGTCCGGCAGCGGCGCGCCCGGGTCCCCGCCCAGCCCGCCCGCCGGGGCCTGCGCCGCCGCGCGGCTGAGCGCGATCTCGGTCCGCCCGATCATGAGCACGTCGCCGTCGGCGATCGTCGTCTCGCGCACCTCGACGCCGTTGACGAACGTGCCGTTGCCGGACGCCATGTCCTTGACCCGGATCCCCTGCTCGTCGATCCGCACGGCGCAGTGCCGGCGCGAGATCCGCTCGTCGTAGACCTGGATGTCGGCCTGCGAGGAGCGCCCGAGCACGAGCGTCCGCGGCCCGTCGAACTCGAGCACGTGGCCCTGGTGGGCGCCGGTGCGGAACGCGAGCCGCAGCCTCACGAGGGGCGGCTCCCCCGGGGCCGACGCGCGCGCGCGGACGTCATCGGGGCCCCAGCACGGAGGCCGCGGTCATCTCGGGCGGGGCCGCGAGGCCCATGAGCTCGAGCGCCGTCGGCGCGATGTCCGCGAGGACGCGCTGCCCCGGGCGGATCGCCCGCCCGACGGCCGCCGGGTCGCACACGATCGCGTGCACGGGGCAGGTCGTGTGCGCCGTGTGGGGGCGGCCCGTCGCCGGGTCGATCATCATCTCGGCGTTGCCGTGGTCCGCGGTCACGAGCGCCGCCCCGCCCTTGGCGAGGATCGCGTCGACGACGCGCCCGACCGCCTCGTCGACGACCTCGACCGCGGTGATCGCCGCCTCGAGGAGCCCCGTGTGCCCGACCATGTCGGTGTTCGCGAAGTTCACGACGAGCAGCGCGTCGTCGTGCGCGGCGATCCGCCGGCACACGGCGTCCGCGACCTGGCGCGCGCTCATCTCCGGCTGCAGGTCGTAGGTCGCGACCCGGGGGGACGGGATCAGCTCGCGCGCCTCGCCCGGGCACGGCGCCTCGACGCCCCCGTTCCAGAAGAACGTGACGTGGGCGTACTTCTCGGTCTCGGCGCACTTGAACTGCGTGCGCCCGAGCGCGCCCACGACCTCGCTCAGGTGGTTCTTCACGGACTGCGGCTCGAAGGCGACCGCGGCGTAGGGCGTCCGGTCGTCGTAGCGGGTCAGCGCCGTGACCTCGAACACGAGCTCGTGCCCGCGCGGGAACCCGTCGAAGCCCGGGTCGGCGAGCGCGGCGCAGAGCTGGCGCATGCGGTCGGCGCGGAAGTTGAACGTGAGCACCTGATCGCCGCGGCGCAAGAGCCCGACCGGGCGGTCCGCCGCGTCGGTCATGACCGTCGGGACGATGAACTCGTCGGTCTCGCCCTTCGCGTAGCGCTCCTCGAGCAGGTGGACGGGGTCGCGCGCCCGCTCCCCCTTGCCGTGCACGAGCGCGTCGTAGGCCCGCTGCACGCGCTCCCAGCGCTTGTCGCGGTCCATGGCGTAGTAGCGCCCGCCGACCGTCGCGACCCGCCCGACGCCGACCTCGCGCAGCGTCTCGACGAGCGCGCGCACGAAGCCGATCCCCGAGTTCGGGTCCGTGTCGCGCCCGTCGGTGAGCACGTGCACGAACACGTCCTCGACCCCGGCCGCCTTCGCCTGCGCGAGGAGCGGGCGCAGGTGCCGGAGGTGGCTGTGCACGCCGCCGTCCGAGACGAGCCCGAGCAGGTGCAGCGCGCGGTCGCGCTCCTGCGCGCGCTGGAGCGCGAGCCGCAGGGCCGGGTTCCCGGCCAGCTCGCCGGTCTCGACCGCGCGGTCGATCCGGGCCAGCTCCTGGAACACGACGCGCCCGGCGCCCATGTTCAGGTGCCCGACCTCGGAGTTGCCCATCTGCCCGTCGGGCAGCCCGACGTGGTGCGCCGAGGCGCTCAGGAGGGCGTGGGGGAAGCGCGCGAGCAGCTCGTCGTGGCGCGGCGTGCGCGCGAGCGCGACCGCGTTCCCCTCGCGCTCGGCGCGGACGCCCCACCCGTCGCGGACCACGATGAGCACGGGCTTGTGCGGCGCCGACATGCCTGCTCCGACGGGGCGCGGCGCGGACCGGCCCCGGCGCCTCGAACGGGGGATCATACCCGCCCGCGCCCGACGGGCGGGTCGGGGGCACGGGGCGCCCGGGACGGCGCCAGGGTGCCGCGGGGTTGCCCCGCGCGGGCCGGCCGCGTACCGTCCCGGCCCGACGAGGGGCGCGCGCCCGCCGGGCCCAGATCGGAAGA
>JANJTH010000764.1 GCA_024711205.1 Planctomycetota bacterium
CCCGGGCCGGCCGCGGGGGCGGGCGAGCCCGTGCCCGCGGCGGCCGGCGACCCTGCGGCCGCGGGGAGCGGGGTGGCCAGCGGGGGGACGCCGGAGGTCCGGCCCCCTGGCGACCGCCATGGCGGCCGGCACGACGCGCCGGAGGCCGAGCACGCACCCCCGACCCCCGCCGAGGTCGACGCGGCGCTCGCCGAGCTCGAGGCCGTCCTCACGCCCTGGCGTCGCGCGGACGGGGCGTGGGTCCGCCGAGAGCTGCGCGGGTGGGCGCAGGCCCTCGCCCCGCTCGAGGCCCGTCTGGCCGCGCTGCAGCGCGGGGCCCTGGGCGTCACCTCCATGGCGAGGGACCGTGAGCGCGCCCGCGCGGGCATGTCGCTCGCGAGCCTCGTGGCGGCGCTCGCCGCGGCCTGCGACACGGGCGACGCGCGGGTCGCGCGCGAGGTCGCCCTCGAGCGGCTCGCGCAGGCGGAGCAGCTCCTCCCCCACGTGCCGTCCGACTGGCGCGACCTGGCCGCGCTCGAGCTGGCCCGGCTCCTGTTCGACCGGGGTCGCTACGCGCAGGCGCGCGCGCGCGCGCTCGAGCGCGCGCGCCTGGCGCAGGACGCTGGCGCAGGGAGCGGCGCCGTCCCGCGCCCCATGGCGGAGCAGCGGCTCCTGGCCGCGATGGCCTGCCTGTGGATCCAGGGGTCCGGGCCGCGGGCCAGCATGGAGCTGGGCGCGCTCTCCGCCGCCCGGCTCGATCGCCACATGACGGAGAAGGTGCGCGCCGCCCTGCTGCGCCGGGAGGACCGCCCGGGGGCCATCGCAGCGTCGCACACGGTCTTGAAGGACGACCCGGACGATGTCGACACGCTCGCGACGCGCGCGTTCGCCCTGCTCCTCGTCGAGTATCCGGGGCTGGACGGGCGCCGCCGCGCGCTCGCCGACGGGCTCGCCTGCGCGGATGCGGCGCTCGCCGTCGCGCCGGAGCACGGGCGGGCCTGGTACATGCGTGCCCGCGCCGCGCAGGGGCTCGACCGCGCCGACGAGGCGCTCGTCGCCTACGCGCGCGCGCTGGCGCTCTTCGGCGACGAGGAGCGCCAGCGCGACGTCGAGGGCGACGCGCGCAAGCTCGTCGCCGGGTCGCCCGCCCTCGCCGACCGCTTCGCGGACCTGGCGGTCGACGTTCCGCCCGCGGTGCGGGAGGCCGTGCTGGGCGCGCGGTGACCTCGCGAGGAAGGGGAGCCGGTTCTATTCGACTCGTCGCCCGACGATCAGGGGCCGGCCGTCGTTCTTGCGCTCCTCGCTGATCCTGTCCGAGCCTGGGGCCCCAAGAGCGCTCATGACGACGTTCATCTCGAGCGCGGCCTTCGGGTGATTCGTCCGGCAGCCCCGGTAGGCCCCGGCGAGCAAGTCGTGGAGCCGGATCACCATCGCGTCGATCGCGACCACGTCCTCGAAGGCCGCGAGGTACGCCCGGGCGACGCCCGTCGGCCTGGTGACCTGGTCGTGGACGGATTCGTGCACTCGCTGCAGGAGGCGCACGAGCTCGGGCGTGAAGCGGTCGTGGAGCGCCGAGGGCGCGAGCGTCGTGCTCTTCGCCCTCTCGAGAGCTCGGCGCACGGCGGCGATCGTCCTCTCCTTGCCCACGCCGAACCCCAGGACCAGCGACCACCGGAGCGGCACCAGGTCGACCTTCCGCGCTTGCTTCGCCAGCCCCACCTCCCTTGCCAGGGCCCGCACACTGGCCGCGGGCATGAGGCTGGTGAGGCGCTCCCTCGGTCCGATGGGCCTCCGCCTGGCCATGGCCTGGGTCCTCCTCGCCGTGTCGCAACACGGGTGAGCCCGGTCCCATGGCATTGGTCAATTGCTGCAGGCCCGGACGCTCACCTCGCGAACCGATCACGCATGTCCGTGCCCGCGAAGCTGTCGGGTGCCACCCAGGGGACGGCAGATCCTAGGACGCCTGCGCTGAGCCGGAGGGTCAATCGGTGAGTCGATCACCCACCGTCGCTCCGATCACGCCGAGGTCCACGGGAGCCGGGTCACCAGAGAGTCCGGTTCCACCCGGCCAAACGAAGCCGCGACCGCGTGCGCTGGTGGCGAGTCGTGCACCGACGGCGAGGTCGAGGGCCCCGTCTCCAGTGACGTCGGCGAGCAGGATCCCTTGCCCGCTCGCCTCGCCGAGCTGATCTCCGTCGGCAGCGGTCGACACACTCAAGGACGCATGCGGCGCCACGCTCCCCGAGAGGCTCGCGCCTCCTCGCCACATGTAGGCGGCTCCGCGGTCGGAACCGCCGACGTCCGCGAGCTTGGCGCCGGCGACGACGTCGAGCGCCCCGTCGCCTGACACGTCCCCGATCAGGACGCCCTGGCCGGCGGCATTCCCGATCTGGTCGTCGGCTACGACGCCCGGGACGTGCAGCGTGGCCGAAGGATCGACCGCCCCGGTGAGCCCTGCCCCTCCACGCCACATGTAGACGGCGCCATACTCGTCCCCTGTGGACCGGGCCAGGGCTGCGTGCGCGATGACGTCCGGCACCCCGTCGCCGCTCACGTCGGCCAGCAACACTCCCTGGCCCGGAAGCTCGATGTCGCCGAGGCGGTCGGTGTCCGATGCCGTGGAGACGCTGAGCGTCGCGCTCGGGTCCAAGGTCCCGAGGATCGTCGGGCCCCCGTGCCACACGTAGATCGCGCCGCGCTGCTCGCCGCCCATGTCGGCGAACCGTGCGCCGACGACGACGTCCAGGACGCCGTCGCCGGAGACGTCGCCGAGCTGGAGGCCCTGGCCAGACGCGTTGCCCAGTTGGTCGCCGTTCGCGGCGGTCGAGACCCTGAGCGTCGCGAGCGGGGCGACCGGTCCCGACAAGCTGGCTCCGCCGCTCCACACGAACACCGCGCCGCGCTGCTGGGCGACCGTCGGATAGGCGACCGTCGCGGCGAGGATGTCGGGAACGCCGTCACCGGTCACATCTCCGACCACGACGCCCTGCCCGCTCGCCGTCCCGAGCCTGAGCGTCCCGTCGGAACCTGCGACCTGCAGCGTGGCCGTGGGATCGAGCGTCCCCGTGAGCCCGGCGCCGCCAGTCCAGGTGTAGACCGCGCCATCGCCCTGGACGGAGCCGGCGACGACGTCGAGCACGCCATCGCCGCTCACGTCGGCGAGCTGGACTCCGTCACCCTCGGCGCAGAACCCGAGGTTGTTGCCGTTCGCCGCCGTGGACACGCGAAGTGTGGCAGTAGGGTCCGACGAGCCGGAGAGGGCGGCGCCGCCGTGCCACACGTAGATGGCGCCCCTCAGGGTGCCACCGTCGTCGGCTTGGTGCGCCCCCGCGATCACGTCAACGATGCCGTCTCCGCTCACGTCCCCGATCAAGACGCCGCGGCCCCCGGCCTTCCCGAGCTGATCTCCGGACGCGGACGTCGAGACCCGTAGCGTCGCGAGGGGGGCGGGCGCGCCCGTGAGCGTCGAGCCTCCCTCCCAGACGTACAGCGCGCCCGTGTCGGCGGTCGCGCCCCGATTGGCCATCTGTGCAGCAGCGACAATGTCGAGGACCAGATCTCCAGTGACGTCCGCGAGCAGGACGCCCTGGCCGGTGCAGAAGCCGAGCTGGTCTCCGTTCGAGGCGTCCGGTGCGAGAAGCGTCGCGTCAGGGTCCAGGGTGCCCGACAACGCCGAACCTCCCGGCCACACGTACACCGCGCCTCGATCCGTGCCGCCCACGTCGGCGAAACGAGCGGCCGCGACGATGTCGGCCACGCCGTCTCCGGTCACGTCCCCGAGGAGCACTCCCTGCCCGGCTGCTTCGCCGAGCTTGTCGGAGTCGGACGCCGACGAGACCCTCAGCGTGGCGGTCGGGTCGAGAGTCCCATGCAGGCTGCTCCCGCCCTTCCACACGTAGATCGCGCCTCGATCCGCTCCGCCAGCGTCGGCCAACCGTGCTCCGACGACGAGGTCCAGCACGCCGTCGCCAGTAACGTCCATCAGCTGGATCCCCTGGCCGGATGCGTCACCAAGGCGATCGTTCGCGGACGCAGTCGGGACGCGCAGCGTCGCGGTCGGGGTCCCAGGGAACGTCGAGTCGCCGGCCCAGACGTACACGGCGCCGCAATCCAGCGCCGCGACGTCGGCCGGTCGCGCGGAGGCGACGAGGTCGAGTCGTCCGTCTCCGGTCACGTCCCCGACTTGAACTCCGGCATGAACGGCGCCCCTCCAGCCGCCAGTGATCGACACGGACACGACTTCACGGATGGTCGAGGAGCCATCGGTCGCTTCGAAGATCAGGCGCTGCTGACCGCAGAACGCTGCCGTTGGCCTCCAGGTGACGGCGCGCGTGAACGGTGTCGCCTGACTGACGCTCGGCGCGACGACGCACTCCGGGGGAACATGGAGGAGGCGTAGCGTGGCCGGCCTCGACGTGAGCGAGTGGGACACCGTGACCGAGAAGCTCAACACTGACCCCGTGGAGGCCTCGACCGAGGTTCCCCTGCTGAAGCTCAGGCTCAGGAGATTGGGTCCGGGTGCGGGCGGCGAAGGTGAGGCGGTGCCGTTCGCCAAGAACATCACGGACTGGAGGCCGGGAGCTGACGCGACGATCGTCGCCGAGCCGAGAGCGACGACGAAGTCCGTCAGGGCCAGCCCCTGGGCATTCGTCGTCGCGGTCGACGAGAGCGGAGTCCCACTGGACGCCTCGAAGCTCACGGGGATGTTGCCGACCCCCGCCCCTGTGGAGTCACGGACACGCACGACGAGTGGCGACGGGAGGGGGGTGCCAGCGAGCGCGCTCTGGCCGCTTCCCGAGACGATCTCGAGGAGCAAGGCGACCGGCGGGGGCGGGCTCGGCGGGACCGAAGTCGCAGGAGGCGGGCCGCCGCTCGACCTCCCGCCCGACCCGGCGAGGACGACGGCGAGCGCGACGGGTGCGCAGCCAGTCAGGAGCAAGGCGGAACCCACGAGGGCCGCGGCGGTCGCCGGACGCCGCGGCGCGCGCCGTTCAGCGGATGACATTTTGGCTGGAGACTCCCCTCGACCCGAGAGGCGGCCCACGCGGGTCGTGTCGGAGCGAAGCAACTCCTCGTTCACCTCGAGCGGGACCTTCTCGATAGGTTCGGCGACGAGGCAGCCGGTCGTGACGGGCCCCCGACCGAAACAGCATAGCCAGCCATGGCCGTCCTGCCAGGTCCGCACGCCCCTCTCGATCGGTCGCGGTCGAGGCACGAGCACGCAGCCATGGCGGGCTGGCCTCGACCCTGTCGAGGTGAGGGCGGGCTGTTGGCCAGTCGGCGCCCGTCGTCGCCGTCCTCGTGTCTCGCACAGCGAACTGATGACGAGCGCCATGCGTCATGCCATACTCCAGCGTGACCTCGCGGCGCCACACAATCCGGCGATACTTGGCTGCCACAGCTATCGCGTCGATCGCCTCTCTATCTACAGGTTGTGCGCAGATCGTCCTGGGGCTCGTGCTCGCGACCTCGGAAGGTGGAGGCGGAGCTCGACGCGGAGGCGGAGGTGGCGCAGGGCAAACGCCCCCGCCTCCGGCGCCTGCGAACGCGCCCCCCGTCGCCTCGAGCGCGAGCGTCAGCGTCCTCGAGGACGGGGAAGTCTCCCTCACGCTCGCGGCGATCGACCCTGAGGGACAACCCCTCCGCTGGTCGGTTCGAACACAGCCGAGCCGCGGGACTCTTCGGGGCTTGCCCCCCAACGTCACCTACGTGCCAGCGCCCGACGTCTACGGAGGCGACACCTTCTCCTTCAGCGTGAACGACGGACAGGCCGAGTCGAACGTCGCCGAAGTCCTCATCTCGATCAGCTCCGTCAATGACCCGCCGCTCGCCAGCGGCGCGAGCGTGCGGGTCGTAGACGCTCGTCCCGCGCCGATCCGACTCGTCGCCTCCGACGTCGACGGCGAGGCCCTCACGTTTCGGATCGTGCAGGCTCCGACGCGGGGTGTCCTGAGCGGCAGCGGACCAGACAGGACTTACCTCTCCCAGGTCGGCGGAGTCGCCTCCGACTCCTTCACTTTCGAGGTCGTCGACGCCGCTGGCGCGACGAGTCGCGCCAGCGTCGCGGTCGACATCACGATCGAGCTGGCGGTGACGCGCGTGACTCCCGACCGTGGCATCAAGGCGGGTCGTGACCTGCTCAGCTTGGAGGGCCGCGGCTTCACGGCCGACACCATGGTCGAAATCGGAGGCCGGCCCTGCACGAATGTCGCCGTCGTCGACACCACCAGGCTCACCTGCCGCTCACCCGAAGGAGAGCTGGGGCCGCAGGACGTCGTCGTGTCGGTCGCGTCGACCCGCCACACGGTCACCACGGCTCGCGGCTTCAGCTACGAGGGGTTCGACCAGGACCTCTCGATCGTGAGCGGAGTGCTGGGTCCGACCGGTCCCGGGCGAAAGAACCCCTCGATCGCCGTCTCCGGCAACATCGTGGTCTGTGCCTGGGAAGACCCGCGCAACCTCGATGACGTCTACTTCACCCGGAGCGTGGACGGCGGCAGGACGTGGCCCCTGCTGGCTCGCCCGATCCACGACACGTCGACGAGGGACCAACGGTCCCCGTCGATCGCGATCGACGGCGCGGTCGTCGTGTGTGTCTGGGAGGATCGCCGGTCTGGCAACTCGACGTTCGAGATCTGGGGGACGAGGAGCGTCGACGGCGGGGCCACCTGGTCAGCGGACTTCAGGGTCGACGCCGACGTCGGCAACGACGCGCAGTCGGAGCCGGTCGTCGTCGTCTCCGGGAGCAATGTCGTCGTCGCCTGGACGGATCGGCGGGACGGCGACGACTTCATCTATGCCCGTCACAGCGGCGACGGCGGCGCCACGTGGGACGCGGAGGTCCGGGTCACCGACACACGCGCGAGGAACCCGGCGTTGGCTGCGAGCGGCTCCAGGGTCGTTTGCGCCTGGACTGATCTGCGCACCGGAGGCAACGGCGACATCTACGCCCGGACGAGCGCGGATGGCGGCAGCACGTGGTCGGTCGGAGACGCGCTCGTCCACGACGTCTCGGCTGCTGATCAGTTTCGACCAGCGATCGCCATGGTGGCCGACACGGTCGTGTGCGCATGGGACGACAGGCGAGACGCCGGAGGCAACGGCGACATCTACGCCGCCGTGAGCACCTCCGGGGGCGTCTCGTGGCCGGGGGCCTCGGTACGCATCGACGACCGAGGGGCCACTTTTGGGCGTGACCCGACGGTCTCCTTCGACGGTGCCGCCTTCCTTTGCGCCTGGTCGGACGGCAGCGGCGGCGGGGCGCGCCCGCGGCTCTCCCGTTCGCTCGACGGGACGGCGTGGTCTGCGAGCGTGGGCGTCAGCGGGACGACGAACATGTACCTCGCGATCCCCAGCCTCTCCGCGGCGGCCGGGCGGGCCTGGTGTGCGTTCGGGTCAGGCCCCATCTACGCGGCGCGCAGCGAGGACGCGGGCGTCACGTGGCAGGAGCCACAGCGCGTCAGTCATGACCAGGCCCATCAGGCCGAGTGCGACGTCGATGTCGACCGCCACGGCGGGCTTCATGCCACCTGGCGTGACAACCGTGAGGACACCAAGGGGGACATCTATCACGCGGTCAGCGCGGATGCGGGTCGCACCTGGTCGGTCCACACCAAGGTCAATCAGAACACGGCGGTGAACGACCTGCAGCAGCCCAGCGTCGTGACGTCCGGAGACACGCTCGTCATCGCCTGGGCCGATGCGAGGGACGGCGACTTCGACATCCGACTGCGGCGGAGCCCCGACCTCGGCGTCACGTTCGATCCCGAGTTCGAGCTGAGCGCGGACCCGACGATGGCCAACCAGTTTCGGCCCTGCCTGGCTGCCATCGGCAGCACCATCGTCTGCACGTGGGTCGACCTCCGCGACGGTCCCAGCGACTCCTACATCTCGCGGAGCACCGATGGTGGGGTCACGTGGACGCCTCCGCTCCTCGCGAACGACGCGACGTTCGATCGCCAGGACCCAGGCGACGTCGCGATGGTGGGGTCGACCGTGGTCGTCGCCTACACCGATCGGGCGGCGGACTTCGGCGACATCCGGGTCCGACGCAGCACCGACTCGGCGGCCACCTGGACGGGTCCTAGCATCGGCGTCAGCCAGGGCCAGGGCGCCGGGGTTCGGCAGTTGTGGGCGAGGATGGACCTGGCCGGGGCCGACGTGGTCGTCGTATGGTTGGACGAGACCCCCGGCTTTCCTCAGCTCTACGCCGCGTGCAGCGACGACGAGGGTCAGACCTGGACGGTCGGAGCGCCGGTGTCGTCAGGCACCACCTCGAAGTCCGAGGCCCTGGTGGCATTCGCAGGAACGACCGCGATCAGCGCGTGGAGCGACACCCGCGGCGGTGCCTACGCCGCGACGAGCCGCGATCGGGGTCGCACGTGGGGAGCCGAGTTCTCGATCTCGGCTGGCGGCTACAGCCCGCGCTGCCATGCGACACCCGATGGCTGGTACTACTTCGTGTGGTCGACCTCGAACTGGAGCAACTCCTCGGGGCCACCGCGCCTGGTCAGGGCTTACTTCAAGCCCTGACGGTCACCCGGCTTCCGCCGCCGGGCACCCATGGCGATGGTCCCCTGGACGGCCTGCCGGTCCCGCAGGGGACGACCTGGCGGCGTGGACTTCGGGGCGCGCGGGGCTGGCGTGCGCGCGGGGGCCGGCCCCCCCATAATCCCGCCCGCGCGGGCGGCGGCCGCCGCCCGCCGCCTCCGGGGGCGCGCGCCGCGATGACCGAACGCCGGGTCCTGACACTCAAGCACGAGGGCACCGAGCGCCGCGTGCCGATCGACGTGCCCACCGTGATCGGGCGCAGCGACGCCTACTACCGCTACACCGAGGACGACGAGCGGCCCGACCGGCTCGACCCCGACGCGGTCGAGCGGCTCGCGCGGCTCAACTACATCAAGCTCTGCTCCGAGAAGGGCGTCTCACGCACGCACGGGCTGATCGACCCGTGCGCGGCCGAGGGCCCGGTCGCGCGCGACCTCAGCTCGACGAACGGGACCTACGTGAACGGACGGCGCCTCGCGGCGGGGGCCGGCGACGCCGGCCCGCCCGCGACGCTCCGCGCGGGCGATCGGCTCACGGTGGCCAAGGCGACGTTCACGGTCGAGCTCCAGGACGTGGCCGCGAGCGTGCTCGCCGCGCGGATCCAGACGCAGCGCCGCGCCGTCGTCGCGGCCGACGACGCGCACGCGCCGCGCGCGCGGGACCTCGTGACCTACCTGACCGAGCGCAAGGGCTTCTCGGTGCGCGGCAGCCGCGGCTGGCCCGCGACGATCGCCGCGGTCTATCAGCTCCAGGCCGAGGCGCAGGACGAGGGCGTGGCCGTGCTCACCGTCGTCGGGCAGGCGCGCGGTGACGAGCTCGTGCTCGAGGGCGAGGGGCTCCCGCTCGCGAAGCTCCTCCCGCTCCTGGCCCGGATCCCGGGCCGCAAGGTCCTCGCGCTCGAGAGCGACGGGGACCCCTCCTCGATCGAGCGGATCTTCGCGCAGCTCGCGTTCGAGGACATGCTCCTGCTCACCGTGACGGGCGCGACCCGGCTCGCGGACTCGTTCCGCGGCTCGATCGCGACCTCGGGCCTCGAGCAGATGAAGAAGAGCGTCTCGGGCGAGTCGCCCGCGCTGCGCGGCGCGTTCGACCAGCTCGAGGACGGGCTCGACGCGCTGCTCGCCGCCGACACGAACGCGCTCGAGGTCGCGTGGGTCAAGAGCTACGTCGGACGGCTCAAGCTCGCGTTCGGCGACCGCCGGCGCGGCGACGACGCCGCGCTCAGCCACTCGCTGCGGCTCGGCAGCACGACGTATCGGTTCTGACTAGTGTCCAGGCCCGGAGGTCCTTCGGACCTCCGGGCCTGGACACTAGTTCCCTGTGCGCGGGCCGCGCCGCCGGCCGCCGCCGTCCTCGCCCGCGTCGCCCCCGAGCAGCAGCGGGAGGCGCTCGGGGTCGAGCGCGAGGATCAGCACGTAGCTGGCCGTCGTCCAGCACGGGCCGACCGTGAGGTCGCTGTTGCTCCGGAGCGAGCGCGACTCGCGCGTCGGCATGGACGAGAACGACCCGTCCGGGCGGCGCTGCGCGGCGAGGAGCAGGCGGTAGCGGTCGTGGTAGGCGTCCCACGGCCGCCCGAGCACGCGCGCGGCCATGGCGCCCGCGAGCAGGTGCATGGCGGGCGAGACGTGACCCTCGGGGAGCTCGCCCAGCTTCGCGCCGAGGAAGCCGCACATCTTGTCGAAGAAGGGGGCCTTCTGGGCGCCGAGCGCCGCGAACGCCACGATCGCGCCGGCCGTCCGCCCCGGGTCGCCGTGGCCCTTCTGCCCGGGGCGGGGCGAGTAGCCGACCCCGCCGTCGGGGCCGGCCGTCTGCTCGATCCAGGCGAAGGCGCGGCCCACGCGGTCGCCGTCGACCGCGAGCCCGAGCTTCTTCGCGGCGCCGAGCCCGAGCAGCAGGTAGTTGCCGACGATCTCGAGCTCGAGGTAGCCGAGCGCGTTCGGGCCGCCCGGCCCGTGGGCCCAGCCGCCGCTCTGCTCCTGGTTGCGCTCGATGTGCGCGACGACCTCGGCGCAGCGCGCCTTCACGTCGGCGCGGCGCGTGCGGCGGGCCATCTCGGCCAGGAACATGAGCCCGTAGCCGAGCTCCCAGTTCTCCTGGTTCCAGTTCCCGCCGCCGGGCCGCGCGCCGAACGGCGAGGCCTCGGCCTTGCCGATGTTGTTCATCACGTAGCCGAGCGCGCGGTCGAGCGGGCCGCCGGGCGCGGGCGAGGCGCCGGCCGCGAGGAGCGCGAGCCCGCCGAGCGACGTCACGACGACCTTGCCCGTCTTGCCGCCCAGGTCGGTCGGGAAGCAGCCGTCGCCCTGCTGCTGCCGGACGAGGAACGCGACGCCGGCCTCGACGATCGCCTGGCACTTCTTGCACTTGTCCGGGCAGGCCTTCGCGTGGGCGCCGATCCGGGGCACGTCGACCGGGACCTGCTGGGGCTCGCCCCCGCCGCGGCGGACCCCGAGGACGACGGGCGCCGCCTTCCTGGCCGCCTCGGCCCGCTCGACGTCGGCGACGACCTGGAGCACGGGGCCCGGGCCGTCGGCGCGGAGCGCCGCGCCGCCGACCTGCTCGAGCCGGTCGCCCTCGCGGACGCCCGCCTGCTGGGCCGGGCCGGGGAGGACCTTCTTGACCACGAGCGCGGCGCCGTCGACGTCGACGCCGAGCCCGAGCGCGCCCAGGTTGTGCCAGTCCTCGACCGGGCCGCCGAAGCCGGGCGGGGTCTGGGCCGACGACGGGCCGGCCGTCGCGGCGAGGGCGAGCGCAGCCAGGGCCAGGGCGCCACGCCCGCGGGCGAGCCGCGGCGCTGCGGGCAGCGGCGGTCCGGTCAGCGGCGCTCCGGGCGGCGGCGTGATGTCACTTCGCATCGGGGGACCTCCTCCGCGGCGGGCGCGCCCCTGGTCAGGGCGGGCCGTTCTCGCATCCCGCGCCGCCGCCCCGGCGGCCTCGCGGGGCCCGCCCCGAGCCGGCCGGTCGGCGGCGCGTGAACCCGTAGAATGCCCGGCCGTGCCCCGCCCGCGTCACGGTCTCGTCAGAGCGCACGCCCCACGCCGGGCCCGGCGGGGGGCGGCCGCCGCGGCCCTCCTCAGCGCGCTCGCCTTCACGCTCCACGGCTGCTCTGCGACCGACGAGGGCCCGGGCCGGCCCGACGCGGGCGACCAGGTGGCCGCGGCCGGGAGCGCGCTCGTCGTGTCGCCCGCGCTCGCGACCGTGCTCGCCGCGACGCTCGAGGCGACCCCGGGCGACGGCGTGGACGGGGTCCTCGACGACGGCCCGGTCCGTCGCGGCTTCGCCGGGCTCGCCGAGGAGGCGGGGCGGCTCGACGGGCAGCCGCTCGCGAGCTTCGCCGCGCTCGACGGGCCCACGCCCGTCCTGCGCGCGCTCCCGCGCGGGCACGCGCAGGCGAGCTGGGGGCTCGTCCTCGCGCTCGACGGCGACGCGGCCCTCGTCCGCGCGCTCCTCGTGCAGGCGGCCGCCCACGCGGCGCTCGGGCACCCCGAGGCGGCGCTCGGGCGCGCCCTCGCGCGCGAGGGCGTGGCCGCGCTCCCCTCCTCGGTCGCGGCCGTGTTCGCGCCGCCGGCGGCCGGCGTCGCGCTCGCGGCGCCGCTCGGCGCCGCGCGGCGGGCGGCGGAGGCGCTCGCGTTCGACGAGCGCGAGGTGGCCGAGGC
>JANJTH010000774.1 GCA_024711205.1 Planctomycetota bacterium
GAGGCGCGCGCGGCGGTCGCCGCCGCGCGCCGCGACCTGGAGCGGGCCGCCGGGCACGACCGCGCGCGGATGGCCGAGCTGGAGGCCCTGGCCCGCGCGCACCTGGCGGCCGCGCGGGAGCGCCAGGAGGCCCTCCGGCGCCTCGAGGCCGGGGGCAGCGCGTCCGGCCAGGCGGTGGTCGACGCCGAGCGGGTGACGGTGGCGGCCGCCAGCACGCTCGGCGACCTCGACCTCCGCGCGCTGAACCTGTCCCAGGCCGAGATCGGCGCGGAGCAGGCGTGGGTCGAGGCCCTCCACCGGACGCTGGACGTCGAGGACGCGCTCGCCGCGCTGAGCCGGGAGGACGCGGGCCTGGCCGCGCGCGAGGCCGAGCTGGCCGCCGACCAGGCGCTGGAGCTCGCCGCCGCGCGCGCCGCCGTCCTGGCGGCCGAGCGCGAGCTGGCGGACGCCTCGACGCTGCGCGCGGCGCGGTCGGGGGTGGTCCTCGAGGTCGCGGCCGTCGTCGGCGAGCATCTCGCCGCCGGCCAGCGCCTGGCGTCGCTGCAGGTCGACGGCTCGGGCGAGGGCCCGCTCGTGGCCCTGGGCTTCTTCGACGTGAGGGGCGGCAAGCTCGTCGCCCCCGGCGCGCGCGCGGAGCTCACGCCCGACATGGTCGAGCGCGAGCGCTTCGGCGGGGTCCTCGGCCGCGTCCGCGAGGTCGCGACCTTCCCCGTGAGCACCGCGGCCGCCGCCAGCCTCCTGGGCGACCGCGAGCTGGCCGCCTCGCTCACGGCCGAGGGGCGGCAGGTGCGCCTGACGATCGACCTCGTGCCCGCGGCCGGGACCCCGAGCGGCGTCGCCTGGACGCTCTCGGGCGGCCCCGACCTCGCGCTGAGCGAGGGGACCACCGCCGACGTCCGCGTGCGCGTCGAGGAGGTCCCGCCGCTGGCGCTGCTCCTGCCAGCCCTGCGCCGCCTCCTGCTCGACGGGAGGCCCGAAGCGCGGTGACCCTCCGCCGCCGGGTCCGGACGCCGACCGTGCTCCAGATGGAGGCCGTCGAGTGCGGCGCGGCGGCGCTGTGCATCGTGCTCGCCCATCACGGGCGGGTCGTGCCCCTGCCCGTCTTGCGCCGCCAGTGCGGCGTGTCGCGCGGCGGGAGCAAGGCGTCGAACCTGGTGAAGGTCGCGCGCGAGTACGGCCTCACGGCCAAGGGCCTCAAGCGCGAGGTCGACAAGCTGGCGGACCTGCCGCTCCCGTTCGTCGTCTTCTGGACGTTCAACCACTTCCTCGTCGTCGAGGGGTTCACGCCAGAACGCGTGCTCCTGAACGACCCGGCCTGCGGCCCCCGCTCCGTGAGCAAGGAGGAGTTCGGGGACTGCTTCACCGGCGTCGCCCTGACCTTCGAGCCGACGCCGGCGTTCACGCGCGGCGGGCGCTTCCCGACGCTCCCCGAGGCGCTCGCCCGGCGCCTCGACGGCTCGTGGCGCGAGGTGGGCTACTGCGCGGCCGCCGGGGCGCTCAACGGGGTCCCGCTCATCGCCGGGGCCTTCTTCGGGCAGCTCTTCATCGACCACATCCTGGTGGCGCGGCGCCCCGACTGGCTCATCCCGCTCCTCCTGGCCATGGCGCTCACGGTGGCCCTGGGCGTGCTCACCACCCGGCTGCAGCTCCGGGCGCTGCGCCGCCTGGGCGGCCGCCTGGCGCTCCTGCACACCGACCGCTTCGTGCACCACCTGCTGGCGCTGCCGGCGAGCTTCTACGTGCAGCGCTACGCGGGCGAGGTCGCCGACCGCGTGCGCCTGAACCAGAAGGTCGCCGACGTGGTCACGGGCCCGCTCGGGCGCGCCGCGACCGACGTGACCGTCCTCGCGCTCCTGGCCGTGACGATGCTCGCCTACGACCTGGCGCTGACGGCGGTCGTGGTCGGGTCCGCCGCGGCGTCGTTCTGGGCCCTGCGCCGGCTCACCCTGCAGGTGGCAGACGAGACGCGGCGCGTGTCGCTCGAGCTGGGGAAGGGTGCGGGCGTCGTCGTGGGCGGGCTGCGCGGGATCGAGACGATCAAGGCGGCCGCCGCGGAGGACTCGATCTTCCAGCGCTGGGCCGGGCACTACACCAAGGCGCTCGGCGACCAGCAGCGGGTCTCGGTGGCGGCGGCCCGGCTGGCCGTGCTGCCCGAGCTCTCCCACGCGCTCGTGAGCCTGCTGGTCGTCGTCCTGGGCGGCCTGCGCGTCCTCGACGGGCAGCTCACGATCGGCGGGCTGGCGGCGTTCCTGCTCCTCGTGAACCGGTTCGACGCGCCGATCGAGGGCCTGGCGCGGCTGGCCCTGACGATCCAGGAGCTCCGCGGCGACCTGGGGCGCCTCGACGACGTGCTCGACAACCCCCCGGCGCCGGCGCCCGCGCCCACGGCCGAGGCCCCGAGCGGGCTCGACGGCCGCGTGGAGCTGGACGGCGTGCGCTTCGCCTACAGCTCGGTCGACCCGCCGATCGTCGAGGGCTTCTCGCTCCGCGTCGCCCCGGGCCACGTCGTGGCCCTCGTGGGGGCGAGCGGCTCGGGCAAGTCGACGGTCGGCCGGCTCCTGGCGGGGCTCTACGAGCCCGACGAGGGGCGGATCCTCTACGACGGGGTCCCGCGCGGCGCGCACCGGCCCGAGGTCCTGAGCGACGGCGTGGCGCTCGTCGAGCAGGAGGTCCTGCTCTTCGCGGGGACGGTCCTCGACAACCTGACGCTCTGGGACGAGACGCTCCCGCGCGAGCAGGTGGTGCGCGCCTGCGAGGACGCGGCGATCCACGAGGCGATCCTGGGCCTCCCGGGCGGCTACGGGGCGGAGCTGCTGGAGGGCGGCGCCAACCTGAGCGGCGGGCAGCGCCAGCGCCTCGAGCTGGCCCGGGCGCTCGTGCGCGAGCCGCGCGTGCTGATCCTCGACGAGGCGACGAGCGCGCTCGACGCCGAGACCGAGGCGGTGGTGGTCAGGAACCTGCGGCGGCGCGGCTGCACGTGCGTCGTCGTCGCGCACCGGCTGAGCACGATCCGCGGGGCGGACGAGATCATCGTGCTCGAGCGGGGCAAGATCGCGCAGCGAGGGACCCACGAGGCCCTGAGCGCGCGGCCTGGGCCGTACCGGCGCCTGCTCGAGGCGGAGCCCGCGCCGGCTGGGGCCGCGTGAGCGTCCGGTTCGACGGCGGCCTGGTGCGCCTCGACGCGGCGGCCGTCCCCCGCCTGGCGCGGGTCGTGGGCGGCTCGCTCCAGGTGTTCGCGGCGCGGCTCGAGGGCGGCCGGCCCGAGGGGCCGCGGCGGTTCCTGTTCGAGTGCGGGCCGGGCGACCCGCTCGGCTTCCTGCCCACCCGGCGGGCGGCGGAGCACGGCCTGATCGCGGCCGGCCGCGCGGACGTCGAGCCCCTCGGGGCCGGCATCTCGGCCGGCGACGTCGCCGCGTGGGCCGACGCCTGGACGACCAAGCTGGCGTCGAGCCTGGAGGGCGTCCCGCGGCCGCCGGGGGCGCTGTTCGCCGACCCGCGCGCCGAGCGGCTCGCGCCGGACAGCCTGCTCGCCGGCCCCGCCGAGGGCCCCCCGCGCTGGCTCCGCGTTCGCGAGGGCGTCCTGCGCCTGCAGGGCCTCGTCGACCTCCGGCCCGAGGACGGCGCCGTGCAGCTCCGCGCGCCGCTCTGGGCGCAGGCCAAGGGCGAGGTCGTCCTGGGCGCCGGCGAGGGCGAGGCGCCCGGCGACCCGCTCGACGGGCCGACCCGCCTGCTCGAGCTCGTCCTCGCGGCGCTGGCCGCCCTCGACGCGGCGGAGGCCGCCGGCCGGCAGGAGCGCCTGGGGCGGCGCACCGCGCTCGCCGCCGAGGCGTCACGGCGCAGCGCGCGCCGGCTCGCGTCGGTCCTCTCGCCCGACGGCGCGGCGACGCCGCCGTCCGGCGGGGGCGACGTCTTCCGCGCCGCGGCGCTCGTCGGGCGGGCGCTCGGGCTCACCCTGCGGGCGCCCCCGGGCGAGGGGGCCGGCGGCGCCGCGGTCGAGGCGATCGCGGCGGCGTCGCACGTGCGCGCGCGCGCCGTGCTGCTGCGCGACGACTGGTGGCGGCAGGACTGCGGGCCGCTCGTGGCCTTCGACGGCCCCGAGCGACGGCCCGTGGCGCTGCTCTGCCCCGGGGCGGGGCGCTACGACCGCGTCGACCCGGCGAGCGGGGCCAGGGAGCGGGTCACCGCGGCGAACGAGGGCTCGCTCGAGCGCGTGGCCTACGTGCTCTACGTGCCCATGTCGTCGGCCGCCGGGCGGCCATTCCAGGGGCTCCTCCGCGGGGGGCGCGGGGACGTCGCGCGGCTGCTCGCGGCCTCGCTGGTCGCCGCCGGCCTGGGCCTGGCCCTGCCGCGCGTCCTGGCCACGATCGTGGACGACGCGCTGCCGGCGGCCGATCGCCCGCGGCTCCTCGAGCTGAGCCTGGTGCTCGTCGTGGCGGCCTTCGGCGCGGCGGTCTTCCGGGCGGCCGCCGGCTACGGGGCGGTGCGCCTCTCGACGCTCGTCGACCACCGGCTGCAGACGGCCGTCGTCGACCGGCTCCTCCGGCTGCCCCTGTCCTTCCATCGGCGCTACGCGTCGGGCGACCTGGTCACCCGGGCCATGGCGATCCACGAGATGCGCGCGCGCGTCGGCAACACGCTCATGGCGTCGCTCGTGGCGGGGCTCATGGCGCTCGTGCACCTGGTGATCTTGATCGGGTTCGGCGGGCGGCTGGCGCTCCTGGCCGTGGCCACCGGGGGGGCCTGCGCCCTGGTGGTCCTCGCCGTGGGGGCGCGCATGCGCCGGCTCTCGCGGGCGTGGCTCGAGGTCTCGTCGGCCAGCCAGGGCCTCGTGAACCAGCTCGTGGGCGGCGTGACCAAGCTGCGGGTGGGCGGCGCGGTCGACCGCGCCGTGGAGCGCTTCGCGGTCGACCTCGCGCGGCAGCAGGACCTGCGCCTGCGCCAGAACGCCCTGCGCGACGTGATCGCGGGGTTGAACGCGGCGCTGCCCGTGGGCTCGAGCCTGCTCCTCTACGGGCTGACGGCCTACCTCCTGCGCGAGGACGTGGCCGCCACGGCCCTGGCCGGGGCCGCGGCGGGGCCCGCGGTCACGCCCGGCGGGTTCCTGGCCTTCCAGGCCTCCTTCGCGGCGCTGATCGCGGGGGTCACCCTGCTCGGCAACGCCTTCACCGACCTGCTCGACGCGGGCAACCTGTGGGAGCGCGCGCGCCCGATCGTCGAGGGGGCGCCGGAGGGGCGCGACGGCCAGGCGGACCCCGGGCGGCTGCGCGGGCGGCTCGCCGTCGAGCGGGTGAGCTTCCGCTACCGGGAGGGCGGGCCGGCGATCCTCGACGACGTGACGATCCGGGCGGAGCCGGGCGAGATGGTCGCGCTGGTCGGCGGCTCGGGCTGCGGGAAGTCGACGCTCCTGCGCGTCCTCCTCGGCCTCGAGCGGCCGGGCGAGGGGAGCGTCCTGTTCGACGACCAGGACCTCAGCGGCCTCGACGTCGGGGCCGTCCGCCGGCAGATCGGCACCGTCATGCAGGACGGCCGGATCACCGCCGGCTCGATCCTGACGAACGTCAGCGGCGGGCGCTCGCTCGGGCTGAGCGAGGTCAACGAGGCCGTCAAGGCGGCCGGCCTCGACGAGGACGTGAAGGCCATGCCCATGGGGCTGCACACGATGATCAGCGAGGGCGGCGTCAACCTCTCGGGCGGGCAGCGGCAGCGCCTGCTCCTCGCGCGCGCCTTCGCCATGCGCCCGACGCTGTTCGTCCTCGACGAGGCGACGAGCGCGCTCGACAACCGCACGCAGGCGATCGTCACGGCCAGCCTGGCGCGCCTCAACGCCACGCGCGTGGTCGTCGCCCACCGCCTGAGCACGATCCAGGGGGCCGACCGGATCTACGTGCTCGACCGCGGGCGCGTCGTGCAGGAGGGGACCTTCGCCGCGCTGGCCGCCGTCGACGGCCCCTTCCGCGCGCTCGTCCGGCGTCAGCTCCCGGCCGACGACCCGCGGGCGGCGACGCCGCCCCCCTCGCCGCCCCGGGTCGGCTGACGGCGCTCGACGGGCCCGGCGCGCGGGCTCGCCCGGGCCCCGGTGGCGTGGACCCCCCGGGGAGGGCCTCACCCCGCGCCGCCGCCGTCACGCCGGCCCCGCCGCGCGGGCCCCCTCCGGAGCGCGACCGGCCGGCCCCGCGCGTCGCGGTGGCCGGCCGGCTCGAGCCCTCGCGGGCCCCGCGGGGCGTCCCGGGCTCAGGTCGTCGTCGGCATGAGGAGGATGCAGGGCTGCCCGCCGTTCTGCATGGCCTCGACGAGCCCGATCAGCTTCTTGGCGGCCTCCTCGTAGGCCTGCTCGGCGTAGGCCGACGGGATCGAGTTCGTGAAGAACACCTGGCCGACGAAGGTCAGGAACGCGCCCGGCGAGCGGAACATGCGGTGCTTCGCCAGGTCGGGGAAGATCAGGGTCAGCGCGGTCCAGCCCACCTGCCAGACGGCCTGGATGATCGGGCCGACGGTCGGGATCAGGAAGATCGCCGTGTCGAGCGCCGAGGCGACCGCGTCCTCGATGAACCGCTGCTTGAGGATCGGGTCCTGCGTCTGGGTGGCGCGGTAGATGTTGTAGCCCACGTCGACGATCCCGAGCGCCGCCGTGATCACGCTCGCGGCCGGGATCCCCGCGATCGACTGGCCCTGGAAGAAGTAGCGGGCGAGCGAGCCGGCGCCGCGCGCCACGTGCACGAGCCCGAGCACGTCGTCGCCCTGCTTGAAGGCCTGGTAGGCCTGGATCCCCGAGGTCGCGGCGCCGAGCACCGCGGTGCCCGCCGCGGCGGCCTCGCTGTCGAACAGCGAGAGGAGCGCGACCGAGGCCTTCGCCACGTAGAGGCCGCCGCGCAGGTTGTCGCCCTTGCGGAAGGCGCCCATGGCCTCGTAGAGGTCCGTCGCGAACGCGGCGGCCGCCGCGCCGGCGCGGATCAGCTCCGTGTCGCCCATGGCCCGGAAGGCCTCGGTCAGGCTGCGCGCCGCGTAGAGCGTCGCCTTGACCGTGTCGCCCTGCTGCGCGGCGACGACCGCCGTCATGCCGTGGATCACGGCCAGGCTGGCGTTCTCGACCCGCTGGAGCTGCTCGAGGATCGCCCCGTAGCGCTGCGCGTCCTCGGCCGACATGAGCGAGGCCAGGTCGCCCGACTTGCTCCAGGTCGTGTGCTCGCCGGTCTGGATCAGGACCCCGATCCCGGTCTTCGCGATCGCCGCGGTCGCCGACGCGATCGAGAGCGTCCACTCGCGGGCGGTGCTCGGCCCCGACTTCTGGATCACCGTGCGCGTCTGCGTCGTCGCGTGGCCGAAGCTGGCGCGGGCCGCCTCGCGGCGCATGTCGGCCGTGAGCCCCGAGACGTCCGCCACGACCGCCATGAGGCGCGTCGTGCGGTCGGGCGAGACGGCCTGCTCCTGGTCGTGGGCGATCGCGCCGATCCGCAGGTGCGGGGCGTCGATCGCCGTGACCGTCGTGGTCGCGCCGGCCTTCGCGACCCACACCGGGGTCACGACGACCGTCCACTCGCGGGCCGCCGTGCCCGAGGGCACGGGCAGCGGCATGCGGACCTCGTAGGCGTTCGCGTGGAGCACCGCGGCCGAGGCGACGTCGTCGTGGACGACCTTCGAGGCCATGAGGTCGCGGCCGTCGAACACCTGGTAGCTGATCGCGGGGACGACGTAGCTGTCGGTCCCGTCCTGGAAGCGGTCGGCCGCCTTGTCGAGCGAGAACTGCGCGATCAAGGTCGAGGCCTTGCCGCCCTCGACGCGGAGCGGGAGCACGCGCACGCTGTGCGGCAGGCCCTGGCCGTCGCGCACCATGGTCGGGACGCGGTTGCGGAACGCGACCCCGTAGGTCTGCTTCTTGAAGTCGTAGTCGATCGTGTAGCGGCTGTAGACGACCGTCTTCTGGAAGCGGTGGCCGTCGAACTTCTCGAGCGTGCCCTTCGCGTCGGCGCCGATCGCCACGAAGTCGCTCGTCTGGCCGCGGCTCGCCAGGTCGTCCATGACGGCCTGCTTCGTGATCGTGCTCGAGCGCGTCGACTTGTCGCCCGAGTAGGTCGTGTCCCAGCCGAAGGCCCACTTCTCGACCTTCGAGCGGCCGAACAGCCCGCACACCGCGTAGTCCTGCTCGGTGTGGATCGCGCCGACCGGGAACATGCTCTCGAACGGCCCGTAGGCGTTCGCGCCCACGAGCGGGGCCAGGTCGCGGCCGTCGAGGATCCCGTCGCCGTCGGTGTCCGGGTTGTCCGGGTCGGTCCCGAAGAACGCCTCCTCGGCGTCGGTCAGCCCGTCGTTGTCGCGGTCCGCCGGCCCCGCCTGGCCCGGCTGCGACACCGTCAGGCCGCCCGGGAGGTTCGCGCCGGGGAGCGCGGCCGAGGCGCCGGGGGTCGCCTGCGCCGACGAACCCGTCCGCAGGTGCCGGTCCGAGTTCCCGTTGCCGCCGCACCCGGTGAGGGCCGCCGCGAGCAGGAGCGCCAGCGAGATCGTCGAGGTCGTGCGAGCCATTCCGTCCTCCGCAAATACCTCCCGTGCATGGCCCGGGCCAATCTCGGACAGGGCGGGACGCGTCGTTGCAAGGGTTCAGCGGGCCATGGGCTACCGCTGGACACGCCCTTCCTCCCAGATCCGGGCGTTCTTTTCTCCGCCCTTTTCAGCTCAGGGGCGTGGCGGAACGCGAGACGAAACCGAACCGATCCGAAGTCGGCAAACCCCGGTCAGGTGGGCGCTTGCCGACCGCCGCGTCGGGAACGTGGCACCTCCACCCGGGTCCTGGAGGTCGCGCCGCCGATCACCTCGGCCGCCGGGCTCTGGCCGGGGCGGCGGGTTCGCTGCACAATCCCGGACATGCTCGAGCAGCTCTTCCGGTTCATGGCGAGCGCGCACCGGCAGCCGCGGGAGCAGTTCGTCGCGGAACACCCCGACTGCGTGTTCGTCGTCGAGCCGTTCGCGCGCGCGGCAGGCGGGTTCGCGACCTCGGCCGGCGCGCCCTCCCTGGGGCAGGAGACGGCCGTGGCCCGGATCCGCAAGCGCGAGGGCGCCAACGCGTTCGGGATCATGGTCACGATCGGGCGCGCCCGGAACAACGACGTCGAGATCAACTCGCCCGACGTGTCGAAGTTCCACGCCTACGTCATGTTCGGGGCCGCCCCCGGCGAGGCGACGCTGACCGACGCGGGCTCGACCTACGGGACGTTCGTGGGCGCGCGGCAGCTCAAGGCCCGCGAGGACCGGGTCCCGCTCAGGCCCGGCGACGAGGTCCGGGTCGGCTCGGTCCGCATGACCTTCCACACGCCCGGCAGCTTCTACGACTTCCTCAAGTCGCCCCGCGCCCTGGGCTGAGCCACACGGCCCGGCTGGTCCGCGCCGGTCCGGAGAGGCATCCTCGACCCATGCAGCCCGGCGCGACGATCGGCCCGTACGTCGTCCAGGGCGCCCTCGGGCGCGGGACCATGGGGCTCGTGCTCCGCGTGGTCCACCCGGGGCTCGGGCACACCTACGCGCTCAAGGTCCTGGCCCCCGAGGTGGCGCAGGACAAGGACGCGCTGCGCCGGTTCCAGCGCGAGATGGAGGCGCTCGCGCGGGTCGACGGCCACCCCGGGATCGTGCGGGTCCACAGCGCCGGCGTCACGCCCGAGGGCAGCCCCTACTACGCCATGGAGCTCGTCGAGGGCGAGCCGCTCTCGCGCGCGCTGCGCCGCGGGCTGCCCCTCGAGGAGGGGCTCGCGGCGCTCGCGCAGGTCGCGGGGGCGCTCGGCCACGCGCACGCGCGCGGGCTCGTGCACCGCGACGTGAAGCCCGAGAACATCCTGCTCGGCCACGACGGGCAGGCGCGCCTCGCCGACTTCGGGCTCGCGCGGGCGCTGCGCGGCGACGACCGCATGACGCGCACGGGCGACCTCGTGGGGACCCCGACCCACCTCGCGCCCGAGCAGGCCGTCCCGGCGCTCGGGGAGGTCGGGCCGTGGTCCGACGTGTGGGCGCTCGGCGTCGTCCTCTACGAGCTGCTCACGGGCGCGCTGCCCTACGACGGGAAGACGGCGATCGAGGTCTACACGAAGGTCTACGAGGGGGCCCCGATCGCGCCGCCGCGGGCGGTCCGGCCCGAGGTCGACCGCGCGCTCGAGGCCGTGTGCCTGCGCGCGCTCACGCGGAACCCGAACGCGCGGCACCCCCACGGGGCCGCGTTCCTCGAGGACCTGGAGCGGGCCCGCGCCGCGGCGGCGGACGAGCCCGCCGGCCGCGGGCTCGTCCGCGCGCTCGTGGCCGCCGCGCTCCTGGCGGTGTTCGCGGCCGCGGGGGCCACGGCCGCCGTGGTCGCGCGCGGGCGCGCC
>JANJTH010000789.1 GCA_024711205.1 Planctomycetota bacterium
GGCGGCCGCCCGCGCGCGCGGGCCGGCGCGCCCGCGGCCTCGCAGGGTCCTCCCCCGCGCGACGCCCGCGGTCGGTTCGTCGCGCGCGGCCGCGCGCGGGCGCCTCGAGGCCCAACGCGCCGGGCCTAGTCCACCGGAGGCCCACCAGCGCGGAGGTCGCGCGAGGCCTCCGGCCGACCCACCCGATCCACCCGATCCGCGGGGCCGCCGGGCGCCCCGTCGATCACGAGCCAGCCCGGCCGGAGTCGTTCGCCATGTCCCAACCCACGTCGCCCACGTCCCCGCCCCGCCCCGCCCCGGGGCTGGCCCCCCTGTCCGCCGCCGAGCTCCAGCAGATCGAGTCGGTCTTCTCCGCCTCGAAGGCCGGGCGCGAGCGCGGCTGGTTCGACCCGACCACCGGCGCGCTCTCGGGGACCCGCCCCGTCGCCGACCAGGGCGACCTGGCCAGCGTCACGGCGATCCGCCGGCACGGGGGCTGACCCCGTGGCGAGCGCGCAGTGGTACGAGACCGAGGCGGGCCGCGCCCGCCTCGCGGTCGAGCTCGAGGCGATCGAGCGGTTCAACAGCAACCGCCGCGAGGACCTCCAGCTCGTGGGCAGCCGCCACGGGCGCTCGAAGCACCTGCTCGTGCGGTTCGCGTTCCAGCCGCTCGCGAGCCAGCCGCTCGTCGTGCGCGGGGAGATGATCCTCTCGTCGCGGCATCCGCTGCTCGAGCCGGTCGTGCGGATCGAGTCGCCCGCGCTCGTGGACGGCAAGCACCTGATCCACGGCGGGGCGCTGCGCGCGATCGCGCTCGACCGCACGATCCCCGCCGGCTGGGCCGACAAGGGCCCCGTCCTGTGCATGTTCGACCACAACGACCCCCACCACGCCTGGAACCCGTCCATGACGGTCGTGACGGCCGTCCTCAACACGCAGACCTGGTTCCTCAACTACTGGGTCTGGAAGTCCACCGGGCGCTGGCCGTTCGAGGCCGCGTGACCGGCCGCCGGCGACGAAGGAGCTCACGATGACCGCCCCCTTCCGGGCCCAGCCCGCCTTCGCGCCCGACCAGGCCGCCACGGCGCCCCGCCCGCTCCACCTCGTCGTGGGCGGACTGGGCTCGGTCGGCGGCAAGCTGCTCGAGTCGGTCGTGCGCACGACGCGCGACCCGCACGCGGGCTTCCGGCTCGGCCGGGTCACGCTGCTCGACCGCGACGCGCTCGAGCCCGACAACCTCATGCGCCACGAGGCGCTGCCGCACGAGCTCGGGCGCAAGGTCGAGTGGGCCGCGGCGCGCGTGCGGGCGCTCGCCCCGGCGCCCGCGCCCGAGCTCGAGGCGCTCGACGGCTCGCTCCTCGACCCCGCGGTCGAGGCCCGCGCCTCGGCGGCCGTCGCCGCGTGCGACGTCGTCGTGAGCGCCTTCGACAACCCGCGCGCCCTGTTCGCGCTCGGGGCCCTGGCCGCGCGCCACGGCAAGCCGCTCCTCGTGGCGGAGGTGATCTCGGGCGGGATCGGCCTGTGGCTGCTCGCGGCGCACCTGAGCCCGGAAGGCCCGTGCGTGCTGTGCCTGGCCGCCGCGCGCGGCGAGCGCGCGGAGCCGGCGGACCGCACGCCCGCAGCGGAGCTCGACTACGCCGACCCGGCGGCGGTCGTGCGCGAGGCGCGGGTGCCGGCGGACGACTGGACGTGCGGCGTGGCGGCGAGCCTGCTGGCCGGGCTCGTCGTCGACGCGGCGCGACGCGGCGGCCTGCCCGACCCGGCGACGCCGCCGCTCCGGCTCGTGGCGCTGCGCGCGGTCGGCGCGCCGGCCGAGGTGGCCCCGTTCTTCCGGGCCCCGCTCCAGGTCACGGACGTGCCTGCCCCGCGCCGGCCCGACTGCCCGCAGTGCGCCGCGCGGACGCCGACGTCGGAGGAGCACGCCCGGCACCTCGCCTTCTTCGGCGACGACGTGGGCGACCTCCCCGGCGACGAGGACGCCGCGCTCGAGCCGCGCCCCGCCGTCTACGCGTCGGACGCGACCGAAGCGACCGTCGCGGTCGCGGCCGCCGACCCCGCCGAGGCGCGGTCGTGAGCGCGCCGCGGGTCTCGCTCTGGCTGACGCGCGACGGGCCCGTCCGGCCGCTCCAGCGCGGGCGGGTGCCGACCGGGCAGGACGTGGTCGTGCTGGCCGAGGGGCTGGGGGGCGCGCACGAGCTCGCGCTCGAGCTCCGCGGCGGCGGGCCCGCGCTCGAGCTGTCGCCCGTGCGAGCGCTCCCCGGGCAGGTCGCATTCCTCCTGCGCGCGACGCTCCTCGAGGGCGCGCGCCAGTGGGTCCTCACCGTCCGCGTTCGCGGCGGGGGCGTCGCCCTCCAGACGATCCTGTTCGTCGGGACGGCGAGCGCCGACGACGCGCGGCGCCCCCACGCGCCGCTCGACCTCCCGGGTCCCGAGGCGTTCGAGACGGTCACCATGGACCCCTTCGCCTCCCACCTGGCTGACGACGAGGACGAAGGCGACGACGACGACGAAGTCGAGGCGGACGACGAACCGGCGGACGACGTCGCCGCGCCGCGACGCTGCCCGTCGAGCCCCTCGGCGCCTCGCGGCGCCCGTCGGGCCCAGGTCGGCCCGCTCGCGCTCGAGGCCTTCGACCACGCCGGGGAGCCGCGGCCCGCGGCCGGCGCGATCGCGGCGGACGTCGCCCGGGTCGAGGTGCGCGGCCTGCTCGAGGGCACGCCGCCGCCCGCCGAGACGTTGAGCCTGTGCGTCGAGGACCCGCGTGGGCGGCGCCACGAGCTGCCGGTCCGGGTCGCGCGGCGCCGCACGCGCTACGCCGTCCTGTCGCGCTGGAGCACGAGCGACCTGGGCGCTCCCGACGGCGAGGCGCCGCTCGCTCACGGGACCTGGACGCTCTCGCTGATCCAGGCGGGGCACGGCGTCCTGCGCCGGCTCCGGGTCGAGCTCGCGCCCACGCCCTTGCGGGTGCGTACGGCCTCGGTCCTGCGGCTGGGCGCGGGAGCGCCCGAGGAGCTCGCCTTGCCGGCGTCGCCCGACGCGCTGGCCGGGCGCCTCGTGTTCGCCTACGCGCTCGAGGGCTGCGCGCCCGACGCCCCCGTCGAGGCCCGGCTGACCCTGCGCCGGCTCCACGACGACGCGCTCGTCGGCGTGTGGGTCCAGTCGGTGCCCGCGGCCCACCCGCCCGACGAGGCGACGGGCGGCGACGCGCTCGCCACGCCGCGCCGCGTCCTGTTCCCGCTCGACCTTCAGCCGCTCGGCGCCCCGGCGTCCGGCGTCCTGGCCACGCTCGCGCTCGCCGGGGTGGACGCCCACACGCAGCGCCTGCCCACGCAGGGCGTCGCGATCCGCACCGACGGCACGCTCGCCGTCGTGCCGCTCGCGACCCCCGACGGCGCCCGCGTCGCGGACGCCCTGAACTTCTTCGGCGCCCAACCCCGCCGCCGCCGGACGAAGCGCTGACGCGCTAGAGGCCCGGCCGGAAAGCCCGCCGAAGTCCTCCGCGAAGCGGGCGTCGGCGCTCGCGAGGCGGGAGCAAGTCGAGCATTCCTGGAGGGACTGTGACTTGCGACCAACGACGCGAGCGGCGACGCAGGCGAGCGGAGGCGAGGCGGCGTTTCCGGCCGGGCCTCTAGGGCGAGCGCCGGCAGGCGCCGACCCGCCGGGTGCCAGGTCACCGTGCGGTGGGCGCCCGACTGCTCCTCGGCGCCGCGCGCCCGCGGAGCGACCGGCGCGAACGTTTCGACTGTTGCGTTTGTTTCGAATGCTGGCGTGCTCGGGGCCGTGGAGGTGCACGATGCCCGGCGTGCCGATCGACGAGCTGACGATCCCCTCCGACGAGGAGGCCCGCGAGGCTGACGAGGCGGCCCGCCGGCTCTCCCTCCTCGTGTCGGGTCGTGCCAGGCGGCGCCCGCGCCGGATCCACATTCGTCCGGCGGACGGGGACGAGGAGGTCGTCGTCCCCGAGTCCGCCTTTCGCCTGTTCGTCGAGCTGCTCGAGCTCATGGTCAAGGGCAGCGCCGTGACCGTGGTCCCTGTGAACGCGGAGCTCACGACCCAGCAGGCGGCCGACCTGCTGAACGTGTCGCGTCCATTCCTCGTCGGCCTGCTCGAGCAGGGCACGATCCCCTTTCGCCGCGTCGGCAACCGGCGGCGTGTCCCGATGCGGGACCTGCTGGCGTTCAAGGAGCGGGACGACCAGGCGCGACGCGCGGTGGCCGACGAGCTGGCGGCCGAGGCCCAAGAGCTCGGGCTCGCGCGACCGCGTTGACTTGAGCTTGCGCCGGCGGTCCGATGCGCTGCGTGGAGCCTGCCGCGCTCGTGCCCGATCGCTCCGCGCGCTTGCACCGGCTCCGAGACGGCGCGGACCACGTCCGGCACCCCCGACTGGAAGTCCCCCGGGAGGAGTCCACCGCCGCGCTCGATGGCCCCGGCCGGCCGCCGGCCAGGAACGACGAGTGCAGGCACCCAGGCGACGCGAACGGGCGTTGCGAAACGTCGGTAGTTATGATCTTCTGCCGACGATTCGGAACGTTGTCCATGACCCACGCGGAACGAGCACTCGACGAGGTGAGGAGGCGCGGCGTCCTCCGGCCGCGCGACCTCGACCCTCTGGGCGTTCCCAGGGTCACGCTGCATCGACTCGCGAAGCAGGGGCTCGTCGAGCGAGCAGGCCGAGGCCTGTATCGCCTCCCTGGCGCGGAGGCCAGCGAGCACCGAACGCTGGCCGAGGTATGCAAGCGGGTCCCCCACGGCGTCGTCTGCCTGCTCTCCGCCCTCCAGTTCCACGGTCTCACCACGCAGACCCCCTTCGAGGTCTGGCTCGCGATCGACGTGAAGGCGCGCAAGCCCCAGCTCGACTACCCCGTCCTTCGCGTGACGCGCTTTTCGGGCGAGGCCCTCGCGTTCGGGGTGGAGGAGCACCTCGTGGAGGGCACCACGGTGCGCGTCACTTCCCGGGCGAAGACCGTGGCGGACTGCTTCAAGTTCCGGAACAAGATCGGCCTCGACGTGGCGTTGGAAGCGCTGAAGGACTTTCGCCGGCAGAGGGGCTCGCTCGACGCGCTCTCGAAGGCGGCGCACGTCTGCCGGATCACGACCGTGATGCGCCCCTATCTGGAGTCCCTCTGGGCGTGAAGGACGTCGCCGCCTCCGTCCGTGCTCGTCTGCTCAACCTCGCCAGAGAGCGGAAGACGGACCTCCCGGCCGGCGCTCCCACGGCCCTGACGCCCGAGTTCTATGAGGACGACGGCAAGCTGAAGCAGTGGGCCGCGTTCCTCGCGAGAACCCGCCTCGACGCGGCCTCGCTCCAGGACGTGGCGCTTCGGATCAGTGCGTTCCTGCTCCCCGTCCTCGACGCACTGCGGGCCGCGGGCGAGTTCGACGTGGCCTGGAAGCCTGGCGGCCCCTGGTCCCCGCGACACTGACCGACCGGGGAGGCGCCACGAGTGGCCTCCGCGTGCCCGCGTTGACGTGGGCCCCCGCCGACGGTCCGATACGCCGCGTGGAGCCTGCCGCGTCCGCCCTGCCCGACCCGCGCCCGTCCGAGGACCCGCTCGCGCGGTGGCTCGAGGAGCGCGGCCTTGCGGCGCTCGCGCCGGCCGTCCGCGGGCAGGGGCTCACGCGCGAGCTGCTCGCGGCGATCGGACCCGAGGCCTGGCCGGCCGAGCTCGGGGTCGCGGACCTGGACCTCCGCGCGCGCCTGTGGGCGGCGCTCGCGGGCGCGCACGGGCCGCCGCTGCCGGCGTCGATCGAGGGCTGGCTCGAGGGCCTCGGCCTCGAGCGCCACGCGGCGGCGTTCCGGGCGCGGGGCGTCCGGCCCGAGCACCTGCCCGTCCTCGCCGCGGAGGACCTGCGCGGGGCGCTGGGGGTCGCCTCCTACGCCGAGCGGCGCGCGCTGCGCCGGGGCGCGGCCGCGCTCCGCGGCGACGGGCTCGACCTGGGGCCGCTCCTGACGCTCGGGCTCGAGCGCCTGCCGTTCCCCGTGGCGCACCCGCTCTCGTTCGTCGACGCGCCCGGGCTCGGCGACGACCGCCGGCTCGACAACCTGATCTTCGCTGGCTACCAGGCGCTCCGCGTCGTCGCGCTCCTCCTGCTCGCCGACTACCTCGACGCGCCGGTGCGCCCCTCGCCGCGCGTGGACCAGGCCGCGCGCCTGGCCCTGCGCCGCCCGCACTGGTCGGACTGGAACGCGCTCGCGCAGCAGCTCGTGCGGCTGTGGGCCCGGCGCCCGGACGGCCAGGCCACCCGGTTCCCGGCCCTCGTCGCCGGCTGGGCCGACTACGCCCGGGTCTCGGGCGCGCCGCCGCTCGCGATCGCCCCGCACCTCGAGGGGCTGCCGGGCGTCAACCAGGCGCAGGCGGCGAGCGTCCACGACGCGCTGTGGCGCGCGCGCAACGACCTGGCGCACCGCCGCGCGACCCGCACGGGCGACGGGCGGCGCGACCGCGAGCTCCTGCGCCGCCTGGCGCCGGCGCTCGAGCGCGGCCTCGCGGGGCTGTTCCCGGGCGACGCGTTCGAGCTGCTCTGGCGCGCGCCCGACGGCCCTGACGGGCCGCGCGCCTGGTCGTTCCACGGCCCGCACCCCGACCTGGCCTTCGAGGCCGTCGCGCTCGCGCCCGACTGCGCCGCGCGCCTGCCGGCGGGGGCCGTCGGTGTCCGGGTGGGGGCCCCGGCGGTCGTCCTCGAGGTCCACCCGCTCATGGCGACGGTCGCCGCGCCCGACGACCCCGACGCGCCGCCCGACCCCGGCCGCGCGCGCGCGCGGGCCGACCTGGGCCTCGTCGACGGGAGCTCCGTCCGCGGGGTCGAGCTGCTGGGCGTCCGCTGGGAGCGCACCGCGCCCGAGCACCTCGACGCGCTCGCGCGCGCGCTCGAGCGCAAGCGGATCGACCTCGGCACGCCGCTCGACCGCGCCACGCTCTGGGAGCAGGCCGAGCCCGCGCACGCCGCCGCGCGCGAGCGGCTCGAGCGCCTGCGCGCCCGGGGCTGGCTCCGCGAGACCTACGTGGCCCGCCCCGACCTCGACGACCGCGTGCGCGCCTGCCTCGAGGTGCCGGGCCGCGCGCTCCTGCTCCTGGGCGAGCCGGGCTCGGGCAAGAGCGCGCTCCTGGCCCGGCTCGTCGACGACCTGACCGCCGACGACGACGGCTCGGACGAGCGCCCGGCGCTCTCGCCCGCGCCCGACCGTGGGCGCCCCGCCAGCGTGGTCGCCTACCTGCAGGGGCGCGTGGACCTCGCCGGCGACGAGGCGCTCGGGGCGGCGCGGCGCCTCGCCGACGCGGCGGCCCGGGCGCTCGGCGTCCTCCCCGGGGCGGCCCCGGACCTGGCCGCGCTGTGCCGGCGCCTCGAGGCGACCCGGGCCCAGGACCTGGCCGGCCCGCGCCGCCTGGTCCTCGTGCTCGACGCCCCCGACGAGGCGCCCGACGCCGACGCGCTGTTCGACGCGCTCGACGAGCTCCTGCCCGCGCTCGGCGCCTGCGGGGGCACGCGGCTCGTGCTCGCGCTCCGCACCTCGTCCTACCGGGCGCTCGCGGCGCGCCGCCACGCGCGCGGCGCCCCGGCCGGCGCAGGCCCCTTTCGCCACGCCGATCGCCTCCACCTCTTCGCCGACCCGCGCGGCGACGAGGCCGTCCCCTACCTCGACGTGCGCCCGTTCGAGGACGACGAGGCCGCGCGTGCCTACGCCGGCTGGCAGGCGCTCGGCCCCGAGCGCGCCTCGACGCTGCCCTTCGAGCGCCTCCCGGCGGGCGGCCGGGCCCTGCTCCGCAGCCCCCTGCTCCTCCACCTGTTCCACGCGACCTACCCGGGCGCCGCGGCCGTCCCGAGCGACCTCGACGAGGCCCGCCTGTTCTCGGACCACCTCGACCGCGTGTGCGCCGAGCTCCCGGGGCTCGCCCAGGCCCTCCTGCGGGCCGGGGAGGCGCTCCTGGCCGGGCGGCGCAGCGGGCTGACGGCCGAGGACGCCGACGCGCTCGACGCCTGGTCCCGCGACCCCGGGCCCGGCGACGGGCAGGCGGCCGACGCGCCGCCGGCCGACACCCCGACGGCCCGGGGGCTGCCGGCCGCAGGATCGCCGGCCGGGGTGCCGCCGGCCGCCGACCCGCAGCCCGGGCGGGCCGGCGACCCGGAGACCCCGCTCGAGCGGACCGTCCGCCGCTCGCCGCTCGAGGCGCTCCTGAGCGCGGGCGTCCTCGTGCCCGCGGGCGGGGCCGCCCTCGGCGCCGACCGCCGCGAGGTCGCCTTCGTGTTCGGGCACGCGCGCCTGGCCGAGCAGGTCCTCCTGCGCGCGCTCCGCGCGCGGCTGGCCCCGGGCGCGCGGCTCGAGCCGGCCCAGCTCCTGGGCTGGGCGCGCGACGCGGCCGGCGGCGACGCGTCGCCGCCGGTCGGCGCGGCGCTCGCCGCGCTCGAGCGCCTGGCCGCCGAGCTGGCGCGCGCGGGCGACGGCGCCCCGCTCGCGGCGCTGCTCGCGCTCGAGCGC
>JANJTH010000804.1 GCA_024711205.1 Planctomycetota bacterium
GAGGCGCGCGAGGGGGGCCTGCCCGAGCTCCTCGCGCTGCGGGCGGCGGTCGACGAGGCCGCCGCGGTCGTCGCGGCGGCCCCGCCGGCCTGAGCGAGGCGGGCCGAGCGCGGCGCGACCCGCCCCGAGCGCGGAGTGGACCCCGCACGAGCCCCGCCGGGGGGCGGTCGCCTCGACCCGGGCGAGCGCCCGGGCAAGCGGTAGACTCGCCCCCCCCGGACGACTCCCGCCCCGGCGGACGGAGCCTGACATGGGTCGCAGGTTGTGGGACAAGGGCGACGCGCTGCACCCGCGCGTCCTCGCCTACACCGTCGGGCAGGACCACGTCCTCGACCTCGAGCTGGTCGAGGAGGACGTCTGGGGCAGCCTCGCGCACAGCCGCATGCTCGAGGAGGTCGGCCTGCTCACGGCGGCCGATCGGCGGGCGATCGGGGCGGGCCTGCTCGAGGTGCTCGCCGAGCACCGCCGCGGCTCGTTCCGGATCGCGCCCGAGGAGGAGGACGTCCACACGGCGGTCGAGGGCCGGCTCGCCGAGCGCGCGGGCGAGCCCGGGCGGCGCCTGCACACGGGCCGCTCGCGCAACGACCAGGTCCTCGTGGACGTGCGGCTGTTCCTGCGCCGGCGGCTGCTCGACCTCGTGGAGGCGGGGCTCGGCGTCGCGCGCGCGCTCGTCGACCTCGCGCGAGGGCACCAGGACGTCGTCGTCCCGGGGTTCACCCACATGCGCCAGGCCATGCCCTCGAGCGTGGGCCTGTGGGCGCTCGGGCACGCCGAGGGGCTCGAGGAGAGCCTGGACGCCTGCCTCGACGCGGCGCGCGCGGCCGACCGCTGCCCGCTCGGCGCCGCGGCGGGGTTCGGGGTGCCCCTGCCGCTCGATCGGCGGCGCGTCGCGGCGCTGCTCGGCTTCTCGCGCGTGCAGGTGAACGCGCAGGCCGCGCAGTCGAGCCGCGGCAAGGCCGAGGCCCAGGCCCTGTTCGCGGCCACGCTCCTCGCGCACGACCTGGGCAAGCTGGCCTGGGACCTGATCCTCGCGACCGGCCCCGAGCAGGGCTGGTTCGTGCTCCCGCCCGACTGCGCGACCGGGTCCTCGATCATGCCGCAGAAGCGGAACCCCGACGTGCTCGAGCTGACGCGGGCGAACGCGGCGGTCGTCCAGAGCCACCTCGACCGCGTGCTCCTGGTCGCCGGCAAGCTCCCTTCGAGCTACCATCGCGACTACCAGCTCACGAAGGAGCCGCTGCTGCGGGGCCTGGGGCTGGCGCGGAGCATGGCGGAGGTCATGGAGCTGACGGTCTCGGGGCTCGAGGTCGACCGGGCGCGCGCGGAGGCCGCGGTGCTCCCCGAGGCGCTCGCGACGCACCGGGCCATGGCGCTCGTCGAGGGCGGGCTGCCGTTCCGGGACGCCTACCGGCAGGTCGGGGCCGAGCTCGCGGCGGGGCGGCTCGAGGGCGGGCTCGACCTCGCCACGGCGCGGGCGGCCTACCGGACCGAGGGCAGCCCGGGGGACCTGCGGCTCGAGGACGCGGGCGCGCGCCTCGACGCGCTGGCGGGGGCGGCGCGCGACGCGCGCGCCCCGCTGGCGGCGGCGCTCGAACGGCTCGAGCGGGAGGCGACGGCGTGACGGACGCGGACGAGGGGCCGGAGGTCGTGTTCCTGCGGGCGCTCGACGCGTTCGTCGAGGGGCTCAAGGCGCAGGACCCGGCCCTCGAGGGGCTGCGCAGCCCCGCCGAGCCGACGCAGATCGCCGCGGCCGAGCGCGCGCTCCAGGTGACGCTGCCCTCGAGCTACAAGGCGTTCCTGCTCAAGCACAACGGGGCGGCCGCCCACGACACGAGCATCTACGGGGTCGGGATCGGCGAGGACGACGAGGAGGCGCTCGACCTCACGGTCATGAACCTCAAGGCGCGCGAGGACGAGCTGCCCGCGCAGTTCCTCGCCTTCGCGGCGACGCTCTCCGGCGACAGCTACTGCTTCGACGTCTCGAGCATGGACGAGGACGGCGAGTGCCCGGTGCTGCTCCTCGACCAGGACGAGGGGCACCTCGTCGCGGTGTGCGGGACCTTCGGCGAGTGGCTCGAGCGCCTGCCGGGGCTCGAGGCCGAGCTCCAGGGGACGCGCGGGCCGCAGCCCATGACGGTCGAGGAGTGGGAGCAGTTCCTCGTGCGCGAGCGGGCCAAGCTGCGCAAGCTGTCGCGCACCCCGGCCCGCGAGATCGCGATGCCCGACCCCGAGCGCGTGCGGGCCGACCTCGCGGGCAAGATCCCGGTCGACCCCCGGCACCTCAAGCCGAAGGAGTAGGGAGGAGTAGAGGGCAAGGGCAAGGGAAGACGTGGGCATGCGCGACGGTGCGAGCGAGCGCGAGCGGCGCGAGGACCCGCGGAACCCGTGGCGCACGGTGTCGAGCCGGCGGGTCTACGAGAACCCCTGGATGGCCGTGCGCGAGGACCAGGTGATCCGGCCCGACGGGCGGCCGGGGATCTACGGGGTCGTCGAGACGCGCGTCGCGACCGGGGTCGTCGCGCTCACGCCGGCGCTCGAGGTCGTGCTCGTGGGCCAGTGGCGCTACCCGCTCGACCGCTACTCGTGGGAGATCGTCGAGGGCGGGGCCGACCCGGGCGAGGACCCGCTCGAGGCGGCGCGGCGCGAGCTGCGCGAGGAGGCCGGGCTCGAGGCCGCGCGCTGGTCGGACCTGGGCGGCGAGCTCCACCTGAGCAACTGCATCTCGTCCGAGCGCGGCGTCTTGTTCCTGGCCGAGGACCTGCGCGAGGTCCCGGCCGCGCCCGAGGGGACCGAGGTGCTCGAGGTGCGCCGCGCGCCGCTCCCCGAGGTCATGGACCTGCTCGACCGGGGCGAGCTCACCGACGCCGTGACCGTGATCGCGCTCCTGCGGCTCGAGCGGCGCCTGCGCGCCGAGGGCCGCTGGCCGGGGGGCGCGTGAGCCGCGCGGACGACGACCGCCCCGCCCCCGTGCCGCCGGTCCCGTTCCCGGCGCGCCCGCGCGACGCGCACAAGGGGAGCGTCGGGCGCGTGCTCGTGCTCGCCGGGTCGCGCGGCATGAGCGGCGCGGCCTCGCTCGCGGGCGAGGCCGCGCTGCGCTCGGGCGCCGGGCTCGTCGTCGTCGCCTCGCCCGCGGCGACCCAGCGCGCGGTCGAGCTCAAGACGACGTGCCTCGTGACCCGCGCGCTGCCCGAGACGGCGGGCGGCGGGCTCGCGCGCGCGGCGCTCGCGCCCTTGCTCGCGCTGCTCGCGGGGCAGGACGCGCTCGCGCTCGGGCCCGGGCTCGGGCAGGACCCCGAGACGGTCGACCTCGTGCGCGGGCTCGTCGACGCGCTCGCGGACGCGGCGCCCGATTCGCCGCTCGCGCGGCTCCCGGTCGTGCTCGACGCGGACGGGCTGAACGCGCTCGCCGACCGCGTCGAGCGCGTGGCCGCGCTCGCCGGGCGGTGCGTGCTCACGCCGCACCCGGGCGAGGCCGCGCGCCTCGGGGTGGACCGCGACCTGCTCGCGCGCGACCGGCGGGCGGCCCACGCCGCGCTCGTCGGCCGGGTCCCCGGGGTCGTGCTCCTGCTCAAGGGCGCGGGGACGCTCGTGGGCGACGGGTCCGGGCCGCCCTGGACGAACCCGACCGGGAACCCGGGCCTGGCGACGGCCGGCGCGGGCGACGTGCTCACCGGGGTGATCGCCGCGCTCCTCGCGGCCGGCCTGCCCGCGCTCGACGCCGCGCGCCTCGGCGCCTGGCTCCACGGGCGCGCGGGCGACCTGGCCGCGCGGACGACGGGCTGGGCGCCGCTCCTCGCGACCGACGTGCTCGCCGCGCTCGCGCCCGCGATCCGCGAGGTCGAGCCCCGGGCCTGACCCGGGCGCCTCGCGCGGCGCCCGCGGGCGGCCCGCCGCCCTGGCGCATGCACGCGGCATGGCCGGCGACGCCGCGCTCGCGCCCGCGCTCCGCGAGGTCGAGCCCCGGGGCCTGACCCGGGCGCCTCGCGCGGCGCCCGCGGGCAGGCCGCCGCCCTGGCGTATGCTCGCGGCATGGTCGACGACGCCGCCCCGATCCGCTGCGCCGGCTGCGGCGCCGGTGAGCTCGCCCCCGCGCCGGGGGACCCCGACGCGCTCGTGTGCGCCTACTGCGGGTCGCGGCTCCGGCGGGCCGGGGCGCGGGGCCGCGCCGACGAGCCGGCGTCGGCTGCGCTCGCCCCGCTCGCGCCCGGGGCGGTCCCGCTCATGGGCTGCACCGCCGCCGCGCTCGCCCTCGCGCTGGGGCTCGTCGGGCTCGGGGGGCTCGGGCTCGTCGCGTTCTCGCGCGAGCGCGCCGCGGCGCTCGAGGCCGCGCGC
>JANJTH010000872.1 GCA_024711205.1 Planctomycetota bacterium
TCTTGCGGCGCCGCTTGCTCCCTCGGCGCTGCTTCGCCTCGCGCTTGGCCCGGGCCCGCGCGCGCTCGGCCCGCGCGCGCTCGGTGCGCTCGCGCCAGGCCTCGCGCTCCTCGCAGGCGAGCTCGGCCCCGCGCAGATCGACAGGCCCCCACGTCGGCCGGCCGACTGGCGGCGCCTCCTCCGGGACGCCGTCCGCTCGCCCGCCCGCGGGGCGCTTCGACCGCGGCCCGCCCTGCCCGCCTCTGGCCGGGCCGCCGTCGGTCGCGCCGTCGGCGGCCTCCCCGGCGTCGTCGTCGTCTTGCCCGTCCCCCGCGCGCGCCGCTCGCTCGAGCACCTGCGCCGGCCGGCGGCCGCCGAAGAAGGCGCCCGCGGGCTTCTCGACCGTGATCGTTCGCCCGAAGTCCTCGGGCAGGAACTTCGGCCCGGTCCACTGGTCCGGGTGCGCGACCTGCCCGTCGAGGGTCGGGTTGGTCCAGCAGTAGAGGAGCTGGGCCTCGAGCGACTCGCGCCCGTGCAGCTCGACCGCGCCGTAGCTGCCGGTGGACCAGAGGTTCTCGCCGCGGCCGAAGCGCGCGTTGAGCGCCCGAGCCACGAGCGAGTGGAAGTGCTGCTTGAAGGCCGGGAGCTGCGACGGCTCGGATCCGTCGCCGCGATCACCGAGGACAGCGTGGACATGGTTGACGTGGACCAGGAGCGCGTAAAGCGCGATCCGGGGGTGGCGCACGAGCGCGGCGCCCAGGGCGTAGCGCACGATCGCGTTCGTCTCGGGGCTCGGCGTGAGGAAGAACGCCCGCCGCGCCGTGCGCCGCGTCGTCGAGTAGGTCCGGCCAGGCAGGAGGCGACGGGGCAAGCTCACGGCCCAGGGCGAGGCACGCGGCGGTCCGCGCAGGCCTGCCCGCCGCCGCGGGAGTTGGCGCCCGCCCGTGCCGACACCGCCCGGTTCGCCGCGCGCCTGCGAGCAAGACTTGCCCGTCGACTCCGGCCACGAGACGAAGCGCTCGCCCCCGGCGGTGTCGACGAGCCAGCCGACGAAGGCGCCGGTCACGCGGAGGTTCGACTCCCGGCCGAGGACGGCGCCGGGGAGAGCGTGCGCCGGGACATCATCAGGTTCGATGACGGCCGCCGCGCTGGCCGTTTCGCTAGACTGGCCCCATGGCGGAGCCACGGTCCTGCGTCCTCGTCGTCGACGACGACCCACGGAACCGCGAGCTCCTGCGGGCGCGCCTCGCGGGCCACTACGACGTTCTCGAGGCGGAGAGCGGCGCCGCGGCGCTGGCCGCGCTGGCGCAGGCCCCGGTCGACCTCGTGCTCCTCGACGTCATGATGCCGGAGATGAACGGGTTCGACACCTGCCGCGCGATCAAGGCCCGGCAGCGCGACCGGTTCCTGCCCGTCGTGCTGCTCACGGCGCTCAGCGGCCAGGAGGACCGCAACCAGGGCCTCGCCGCGGGCGCGGACGAGTTCCTCACGAAGCCGGTGGACCCCCGCGAGCTGTCGCTGCGCCTCCGCTCGCTCCTTACGCTCCGGGCGCAGGAGGAGCAGATCCACCGGCACCTGCAGGCGCTCGAGCGGCTCCAGGCGCTCAAGGACGACCTGTTCTCCTTGATCATGCACGACCTGAGGAACCCGCTCACGGGCGTCATGGGCTTCCTCGAGCTGCTCCAGCACAAGCTCGAGGGGCCGCTCCCGGACGTCGAGGCGGCGCGCCGCCACGCCGGCCGGGCGGCGGAGGGCGCGAGGAAGCTCCACGAGCTGCTCGAGCAGGCGCTCGAGGTCCGGCGCCTGGAGGAGGCCGCGGTGCCGCTCCGCCCCGAGGCGGTGCCGCTCGCCGAGCTCGCGCAGGAGGCGGTCCGGACGCTCGAGGGCGCCGCGCGGGCGCGGACGGTGGACCTCGCGGTGGAGGTCGAGGCCGTCCCCGACCTCACGCTCGACCGGGCGCTCGCGCGTCGTGCGCTCGAGAACCTGATCTCCAACGCGATCAAGGTCTCGCCGCCGGCCGCGGTCGTCACGGTCCGCGTCCGGCGCGCCGACGGGCGGGTGGCCCTCGAGGTCGAGGACCTCGGGGCCGGGGTCGCGGACGCGGCGAAGCCGCGCCTGTTCGGCAAGTTCGCCGTGTTCGACGCCCCGCCCGGCGAGGGCCGCCCGCGGGGCTTCGGCCTCGGCCTGCACCTCGTGAAGCTCGTGGCCGACGCCCACGGCGGCGTGGTGTCCGTCCGCGACCGGCCGGGGGGTGGCTCGGTGTTCGGGCTCTCGTTCCCCGAGCCGCGGGCATGAGCCGGTCGGGCCGAGGGCGCCGTGCAGCCTGACCGGGGCGGCGGGCCGCGCGACGCCGCGGCCGGGCTGGCGGCCGCGGGCGCGCCGGCGGGGCCCGACGTGGCCCGCGCGCTGGACCTGCTCGCCCTGGGCGGGCTCGACCTCGCGGACTACCGCCCGGCGGCGCTCGCGCCGCGGCTCGAGGCCCGCGCGGCCGCCCTCGGCCTGCCCGACGCGGCGGCCTACGTCGAGCGCCTGCGCGAGGACCCGGCGGAGCTCGCGCGGCTCGCCGACGCGCTGCTCGTCCAGGTCACCTCGTTCTTCCGGGACCCCGACGTGTTCGCGGCGCTCGACGCGCACGTCCTGCCCCGGCTCCTCCGGCGGGCCGCGCGCGAGAACCGGCCCCTCCGCGCCTGGTCCGTGGGCACGTCGACGGGCCAGGAGGCCTGCTCGCTGGCGCTGCTGCTCGCGGACCTCGCCCCCGCGGCCGGGGTCCCCTTCGAGGTCCTGGCGACCGACCGGAGCGAGGCCGCGCTCGCCTACGCGCGCCGCGGTGACTACACCGCCGCCGAGGTCGCCTCGCTCCCGCCCGCGCGGGCGGCGCGCCTCGTCCGCGACGCGCGAGGCGGGGGCCGCCTGCCGGACGACCTGCGGGCGCGGATCCGCTTCGTCCGCCACGACCTGCTCGGGCCCCGGCTCGCGCCCCGGGAGGCCGTCCTCGCGAGCTTCGACCTCGTGCTCTGCCGCAACGTCCTGATCTACCTCGCGCCGCGCGCGCAGGCGCTCGCGCTGGCCCGCCTCGCCGAGGTCCTCCCCGCGGGCGGCGCGCTCGGGCTCGGCCTGGCCGAGGGCGTGCCTCCGGGCTGCGGGCGCTTCACCCCGCATCCGGACGTCGCGCCGGGGCTCCGGCTCTACGCGCGGACCGCCGACGGGGCCTTCGCCGCCCCGGCGCCGGCGCCGTGACGGACCCGGCCGCGGTCGAGGACCTCTACGAGCGAGCCCCCTGCGGCCTGCACTCCCTCGACGCCGCGGGGGTGTTCCTGTTCGTCAACGACACCGAGCTGCGCTGGCTGGGCTACGCGCGCGACGAGGTCGTGGGCAAGCTGCGCTTCGTCGACCTGCTCGACGAGGCGGGGCGGGCGACGTTCGCGGCCAACTTCCCCCGCTTCCAGGCGCAGGGGCACATCGAGGACCTCGAGTTCGACCTGCGGCGCAAGGACGGCACGACGCTCCCCGTGCTCCTCTCGGCGACCGCCGTCGTCGACGCGGCGGGGCGCTTCCTCCACAGCCGGTCGGTCGTCGTCGACATCACGAAGCGGCGGCGCGCCGAGGCCGCGCTGGCCGCAGCCGTGGCCGAGGCGCAGGCGCGCCGGCGCGAGCTCGACGAGTTCTTCGAGCTGTCGCTCGACCTGCTCTGCGTCGCCGGGTTCGACGGGCGGTTCCGCCGCCTGAACGCCGCCTGGGAGGCGGTCCTCGGGTTCTCGGCGGCCGAGCTGTGCGCCGAGCCGTTCCTGACGTTCGTCCACCCGGACGACCGCGAGGCGACGACGGCGACCTTCGCCAGGATCCTCGGCGGGGGCCGCGTGCGCGACTTCGAGAACCGCTACCGCTGCAAGGGCGGCGGCCACCGCTGGCTGTCGTGGTCGGCCATCGGCGTGCCCGGTGAGGAGGTGGTCTACGCCGCGGCGCGCGACGTGACCGCGCGGCGGGAGACGGAGGCGCTCGTGCGCGCCCAGACGGACGAGCTCCAGGCCCAGGGCGACGAGCTGCGGGCGCAGCGGCGCCTGCTCGAGGAGCGAAACGTCGAGGTCGAGCGCGCGAGCCAGCTCAAGAGCGAGTTCCTCGCCAACATGTCGCACGAGCTGCGGACCCCCTTGAACTCGGTGATCGGCTTCTCCGAGCTCCTGCTCGAGGAGGGGCAGGCGACGCTCACCCCCCTCCAGGCGAGGCACCTCGGGATCGTCCGTGCGAGCGGCCGCCACCTGCTCGAGCTGATCAACGACCTCCTCGACCTCGCGAAGATCGAGGCCGGGCGCGTCCGGCTCGCGCCCGAGCCGCTCGCCCCCGACGAGGTCGTCGCCGAGGCCATGGCCCTCGTGGAGGCGGACGCGGGCCGCAAGCGCCTCCGCCTGACCGCCGACGTGCGCGCCCGGCGGCCCGTCCTGGGCGACCGGGCCCGGGTCCGGCAGGTGCTGCTCAACCTGCTCTCGAACGCCGTCAAGTTCACGCCCGAGGGCGGCGCCGTCGACGTCGGCGCGGTCGAGGCCGGGCCCTGCGTGCGGTTCTGGGTCCGCGACACGGGCCCCGGGATCCCGGACGGGCTGCGCCCGCGGCTGTTCGAGCCCTTCGTGCAGGGCGAGAGCCCGCTCGTCAAGCGGCACGAGGGGACGGGCCTCGGCCTCGCGATCTCGAAGGGGATCGTCGAGCAGCACCAGGGGACGATCGAGGTCGCGAGCATCCCGGGCTGCGGGGCGACGTTCTCCTTCACGATCCCGGCGGTCGCGCCGCAGGCGGCGGGTGGCGCGGCGGCGCCGTCCGCCGCCTGCGGCGC
>JANJTH010000936.1 GCA_024711205.1 Planctomycetota bacterium
CCTTGCGGACCCCTGCCGCGAGCGGCTCGTGGCGGTCGAACAGGACGCCCACGTCGAAGTCGCGGTCCTGGCCGGGCCAGCGCCCCGTGAACGAGTGCAGCGACACGAGCAGCGCCCGCGCGCGCCCGTGCGCGCCGACGAGGCGCCCGAGCTCGCGGTCGATCGCCGCGTGGTACGGCGCGTGGAAGCGGGCCACGCGCGCCGCGCGGCCGGCCGCGCCGAGCCCGAGGTTGCCGGGGATCGGCCGGCCCTCGGCCTCCTCGCGCACGAGCGTGGCGTCCGCCGGCCCGCGGTTCAGGTCGAGCACGAGGCGCGAGACGCGGGCCTCGACGGTCGTGCCGCCCAGCCGCGGCGCGGCCCGCTCCAGCACGTCGGCGGCCCAGCGGTCCCAGCCCCAGTGCGTGTCGAGGAGGTCCGCATCGACGCCGAGGTCCACGTCGGGCGGCACGTGCTTCGAGGCGTGCTCGCACACGACGAGGAGCGGGGCCGCTCCCCACCGGCGGACGCGGTGGTTCTCCCCCTCCAGCGGGCCCGAGGACTCGTGCGGCCTGTCCACGGTCCGGGATCTTGCGGCGGACCGGCCCGTCGCGCAACGGCGCCTCGGTCCCCGCCTCCGCGTGCTATCACGCGGACATGTGGGGACGGCGTAGCGGACCGGAGCCGTCCGACGTGCGAGGGCCGGGCCCGGGCGACGGACCCGAGGGTGGTCGGGCGAGCCCGGACCGCGCCCCGAGCGGACCGGGGTCGTCGGACGCGCCAGGGCAGGGCTCGGGCGAGCTGCCGGCACCCCGCCCCAGCGGCCGCGGGGGGGCCCGCCGCACGCACCGCGCCCCGCGCTGCAACGGCTGCGGGCTCCACGTGCCGCTCTGCGTGTGCGCCGACGTCGTCCCGCGCCCGACCCGGAGCCGGGTCGTCGTCGTGACGCTCCCGGTCGAGGCCCGCAAGACGACGAGCTCGGCCCGCCTGCTCCTCCGCGCGCTGCCCGCCTGCGACGTCCGCCTCCGCGGCGCCGCCGGCGCCCCCACGCCGCTCGACGACCTCGCCGACCCGGCGCGGCGCCCCGTGCTCCTCTACCCGATGCCCGGCGTGCCCGTGCTCGACGCGGCCTGGGTCGCGAGCGACCCGCGGCCCGTGACGCTCGTCGTCCCGGACGGCAACTGGCGGCAGGCCCGCCGGCTCGTGCGCCCGCGCGAGCCCGTCCTCGCCGCGCTCCCGAAGGCCCGCCTCCTGCCCGGCCCGCCGTCGCGCTTCGAGCTCCGCTCGCACCCCGACCCCGCGCGGCTCTCGACCTTCGAGGCCGTCGCGCGCGCGCTCGAGGTCCTCGAGGGCCCCGAGGCCGGCCCGCCGCTCCGCGCCGCGCTCGAGCGCACGTTCGAGGCCTGGGTCGACCGGGCGCTGTTCGCCCGCGGCCGCGGCCGCCGGTTCGGCGGGACCCCGCCGCCGGCCGCCGACGAGGACGAGGGCCACGACGACGGCCCGTGAGCGCCCGGCAGGCGCGCTCGGCCCGCGCGGGGCCGACCTCCCTCCGGTCGGTCGGCCCGGCACGGCCCTCGCACGTCGACTTGGGTGGGGTCCGCGCCGCGCTCGGCCCGCGCCGGGCCGACCTCCCTCCGGTCGGTGGGCCCGGCACGGCCCTCGCACGTCGACTTGGGTGAGGTCCGCGCCGCGCTCGGCCCGCGCACGTCGCTCAGGCCGGGAGGCGCGCCTCGGCGAGGCCGCGCTGCATCGCGCCCGCGATCTGCGCGTAGGCCCGCTGCCAGGCGGCCGGGACCGCCGGGTCGCGCCAGCCCTCGGCATCGAGCTCGCGCAGGGCCAGCAGGAGCGCGGCGCCCACGTCCTCGAACGCGTCCGGTCGCACGCCGTAGGCGGCGTGCCGCAGCCCCAGGTCCTCGAGGACCGGCACGAGCCGGGCCGGGCGGCGGAGGTTGTCGATCACGAGCCGCAGCACGCCCGCGAGCTTCACCTGCTGCCCCTCCATGTCGAGCGGGAACAGGCCGCGCAGGTCGGGGCGCCGCGCGAACAGCGCGGCGTAGAAGCGCCGCACGAGGCCGTCGACGCGCGGCGCCACCCGCTCGAAGGACGCGGCCACGACGTCCGCGTCGTCCGGCGTCGACCACGCGTCGGGCGCGGGCGCGAACGCGTGGTAGACGGCGTCCACGTCCGCGAGCGCGTCGCGGACCTCCTCGGCGTCCCGGTAGCGCTGCGCGGGGTCGACGCGCAGGCAGCGGTCGACGACCGCGCACAGCGCGCGCGGTGCCGACGGCGCGGCCGCCGCCGTGGGCGGCGGGTCGCCCGCCCGGAGCGCGGCCGCGAGCGTCGGGATCCCGCGCCCGGCGGCCCCCACGTGCGGCAGCTCGCCCGCGAGGAGCTCGCGCACGAGCAGCCCGAGCCCCCACACGTCCGAGCGCGCGCTCGCGGCGCCCTCCGCGAACAGCTCGGGCGCCATGTAGAGGGGCGTCCCCACGACCGCGCTCGCGCCGTCGGCCTCGAGCGGCGCCGCCCCCGCGGCGCGGCCCCCGCCGGCCGCGGCGAGCAGCTTGGCGACCCCGAAGTCCACGAGCTTGACCTCGCCCGCCCGCGTCACGAGCACGTTCGCGGGCTTCACGTCGCAGTGCAGCACGCCCGCGCGATGGGCCGCGGCGAGCCCGCGCGCCGCGCCCAGCCCGATCGCGAGCGCCCGCGGCCAGGGCATGGGCGTCGGCAGCGCCGAGACGGGCCCGCCGTCGACGAGCTCCGCCACGAGGTAGGGCCGCCCCGCGACCGTCCCGACGCGGTGGATCGCCGCGACGTTCGGGTGCTGCACGCGCGCGACCGCCCGCGCCTCGTTCTGGAACCGCTCCCGCGCCTCGGCCCCGGGCTCGGCGGCGGCGATCGTCTTGAGCGCGACGTCGCGGTCGAGCGCGACCTCGCGGGCCAGGAACACCCGGCCCATGGCGCCGCGCCCGAGCGGCCGCAGGACGACGAACCCGTCGAACTCGGCCGGGGGCGTCCAGCCGTCGTCGTCCTGGTCGTCGTAGCAGCGCGTCTCGTCTTCGCTCGTCATCGCGCCCCCGGACCTCCCTCCGGCTCGCGCCGCCCGCCCGCTACTTCGCCGGGCGCGCCTCGGCCAGGTCGGCGAACCCCTCCGCGAGGAGCGCGCGGACCTGCAGGAGCAGCGCCAGGCGGTTCGTGCGCCGGCGCGCGTCCTCGTCCATCACGAACACGCCCGCGGGCGCCGGCTCGAAGAACGTGTGCACGGGGCCCGCGAGCGCCGCCGCGTAGGCCCGCCCGGCCTCGACGTAGCGGCGCGCCGCCACGTGGCCGCGGACGTCGTCGCGGCAGCCCTCGAGCGCGGCCCACAGCGCGCGCTCCGCCGGGTGCTCGAGCGCGCCCGCGTCGACGTCGCCCGCGTCGACGCCCTGGGCGTTCTTCTGCGTGATGTTCCGCGTCCGCTCGACGAGCTCGAACAGGCGCCCGAAGCCGGGGTCGTCGCCGAGGGTCTGCAGCGCGTCGAGGCGCGCCCACGCGTCGAGCACGTTCGTCGGGTCGCGCCCCGCGCCGAGCACGGCCCGCACGAGCTCGTGGCGGCCGCCCCCCTCGACCATCATCACGGCGAGGCGCTCGCGGAAGTAGTCGAGCGCCTGCCGCTCGAGCGCCGCCCTGTCCCCGGCGACGCCGTCGGGCAGCGCCGCCACGGCCGCGCGCACGAGCCGCCCGTAGCCCAGGTCGAGCCCGCGCTCGCGCAGGATCCGCAGCACGCCGAGCACCGAGCGGCGGACCATGAACGGGTCCTTGCTGCCCGTGGGGGCGCGGCCGGTCGCGAACGCGCACACGATCGTGTCGAGCCGGTCCGCGAGCGCGAGGCACATGCCCGCCCGCGTCTCGGGGAGCGCCCCGCCCTCGCCGCGCGGCAGCCAGGCCTCGCGGATCGCGTCCGCCACCTCGTCGGGCTGCCCCTGGAGCCGGGCGTAGATCGCGCCCATCTCCCCCTGCAGCGCCGGCATCTCCTGCACGACCTCGGTCGTCAGGTCCGTCCGCGCGAGCTGGGCCGCGAGGTGGAGGTGCAGGGGCAGGGCGCCGCCCCGCGGGAGCGAGCGCGTGATCCGCGTGCCCGACCGTGGCGACTCGGCGTCCTCCGGGGCGAAGCCGGCCGCCTTGGCGGCCTCGAGCGCGAGGCCGTCGACCCGCGCGATCCGCGCCTTGTAGGAGCCGAGCTCCTGCATGAACACGACCTCGTCGAGGCGGTCGATCCGCTGGTCGAGCGGGGTCTTCTGGTCGAGCTCGAAGAAGAACAGCGCGTCGTCGAGCCGCGCCGCGAGCACGCGCTCGTTGCCCTGCCGGATCACGGGGTCGAACGGGCGGTTCGCGACGTAGGCGAACCGCGGCGCGAGCGCGCCGCCGGCGCCAGGGGCCTCGAGCGGGAAGAACCGCTGGTGGCCGGTCATGGCCTCCTCGATCACGATCCGGGGGAGGCGCAGGTAGCGCGGGTCGAACGCGCCCACGTCGACGAGCGGCTCCTCGACGAGCCCCGCCACCTCGTCGACGAGCGCGCGCCGGCGCTCGAGCCCGGCCGGGCCCAGGTGCGGCGAGAGCGCGTCCTCGATCGCGGCCCGGCGCGCGGCCGGGTCGACGACGACGTGCGCCGCGCGCAGCCGCGCGACGTAGGCCTCCCACGAGGCGTCCGCGAGCTCGAGCGCGTCCGGCGCGAGGAAGCGGTGCCCCTGCGTCGCCCGGCCCGCGGTCACGCCGGCCCACGCGGCCGGGACGACCTCGCCGCCGAGGAGCGCCACGATCCGTCGGAGCGGGCGCGCGAACCGGGCCTTGCTGCCCGGGACCCAGCGCATCGACTTCTTCCAGGGGATCGCCTCGATCCAGCGCGGGAGGAGCTCGGCCACGACCTCGAGCGTGGGCCGCCCGGGGACGACCCGCCGCGCCCACAGGTAGCGCGCCGTCTTCTTGCCCTTCGTGACCTCGCGCAGCTCGAGCGCGTCCACGGGCACGCCCATGGACTCGGCGAACTTGAGCGCGGCCTGGGTCGGCGCCCCGCCCGCGTAGGCGGCGGCCTCGGCCGGGCCCGTGCGCTCCTCCGCCTGGTCGGCCTGCCGGCGGGGCAGCCCGCCCGCCCACACCGCGAGCCGGCGCGGCGTAGCGCCCGAGCGGAGCGTCGCCGGCGCGAGGCCCGCGGCGCGCAGGCCCTCCTCGACGGCGCGGGCGAGGCCCGCCTCGGCGTCCGCGAGGAAGCGGGCCGGGATCTCCTCGGCGCCGAGCTCGAGCAGGAGGTCGACGGTCTGCTCCGACATGGGTGCGCGCGCTCCGGGGCTCAGGCCACGCCCGCGGGCTCGGCCGCCCCGCGCAGGAGCGGGTGGCCGAGGTCCTCGCGGTGCCGCACGAACGCCTCCGCCGTGCGCTGGGCCAGGTTGCGGATCCTGTTCACGTAGACCTGCCGCTGCGCGACCGAGATCGCGCCGCGCGCCTGGAGCACGTTGAAGGCGTGCGAGCAGGCGAGCACGTGGTCGTAGGCGGCGTAGACGAGCGGGTGCTCGAGGATCAGCAGGCGGAACGCCTCGCCCTGGTCCTCCTCGAACCGGCGCGCGAGCGTGTCGACGCACGCCTCCTCGAAGTGATAGCGGCTGCCCTGGCGCTCGGTCTCGAGGTGCACGTCGCCGTAGGTCACCCCGGGCGCCCACTCGAGCTCGAACACGCTCGCCTTGCCCTGGATGAACATGGCGAGCCGCTCGAGCCCGTAGGTGATCTCGAACGTGATCGGGTCGACCTCGAGCCCGCCCACCTGCTGGAAGTAGGTGAACTGCGAGACCTCCATCCCGTCGAGCCACACCTCCCAGCCGAGCCCGGCGCAGCCGAACGTCGCCTGCTCCCAGTCGTCCTCGACGTAGCGCAGGTCGTGCTTCACGACGTCGATCCCGAGCGCCCGGAGGCTCCCCTCGTAGAGCGCCTGCGCGTCGGCCGGCGCCGGCTTCACGACGCACTGGAACTGATAGTAGTGCTGGAGGCGGAACGGGTTCTCCCCGTAGCGCCCGTCCGTGGGGCGCCGCGACGGCTCGACGTAGGCCGCGCGCCACGGCTCGGGGCCGAGCGCGCGCAGGAACGTGTGCGGGTTCAGCGTGCCGGCGCCCTTGGGCGCGTCGTAGGGCTGCACGACGAGGCAGCCCTGGCGCGACCAGTAGCGCTGCAGCTCGAGCACGATCTCCTGGAAGGAGAGGGCCACGGGGTCCTCCTGGCGGGCCGTCGCCGCCCGTCGGGGCGAGGGGGGGAGAATCTACCAGAGGCGCCGCGCGCGGGCGCGCCTGGCGCGCTGGCGCGCCGAGTAGGATCGTCGGCCCGAGCCCGTGCAGAGGCGGCCCGTGGGGGTGCGATGGGGCAGTTGCTCGACTACGCGGTGGTGCCCGACAAGCGCTGGGATTGGCACCTCGAGCTGCTCAAGGACTGGCTGCGCTTCGTCGCGGACGGGACGACCGAGCGGAAGTACACGAAGTGGCTCCGGACGCGGAAGGTGTTCGAGCGGGCGTTCATCCGCATGGCGGAGCGCCTGCTCGGCGTGACGCGCGCGAGCGGCGCGCCCGCGCTCGACGAGGTGGGCGACGAGCTCATCGAGGCGCTCGACCGGAGCGCGGCCCGCGCGCGGGAGGCCCAGGCGGCCATGCTGGCGCGGGGCCCCGGGCGGGACATGCCGCGGCCGGGCCCGGGCCGGCGCGGCGCCCCCCCGCCCGAGCCCGACGACGAGGCCCCCGAGGGCGGCGGCGCCGCCGAGCAGGGGCCGCCCACGCCCGAGAACGACCCGTTCTTGAAGGCGCTGCTCGAGCGGTTCTCCGAGCTCAACCCCTACCTCTGCCACTTCGTGCTCAAGGAGCTCGGCGACGACTTCCGCGCGCCGGCCGAGCTCGGCCGTCGCCTCGGCACGGCCGACTACCTGGGCCGCCGCCCGACGATCTCGCAGTTCGAGCTGTGGCTGCGCTGGTTCGAGTGGCTGGGCGGCGTGCGCAAGGTGGGCTTCCGCCACAAGACGACCCCGGCCGGGCTCGAGCTCGGGGCCTACCTGCGCGAGCTCCCGCTCGAGGAGCTCCTCGCGCCGGACGAGGACGAGGCCGAGGTCGAGGCCGAGGAGCCCGCGGCCGCCGTCCCGCCCGCGCCCGCGCCCGCGCCCGCGCCCACGTCGGCCCGGGCACGTGACGACGACGCCGACGACGCCGACGACGACGACGACGACGACGACGACGCCGACGGGGACGGCGACGACGACGACGACGACGACGCGCTCGAGGAGGAGGGGCTCGACCTGCCGCCCGAGGCCGCAGGGGACGGCGAGGCCTACTGGAGGCGCGACGAGCCGCCGCCGGCGCGGCCAGCCGGGCTCGGTCAGCTCACCCGCGACCTGGTCGGCCTCGTCCCGGGCGCGTCGCCGCATCCCGAGGACGAGCGCGGGGGCGACGCCGATCGCGCGCCCAGGCCGGGCGACGACGAGGGCGACGCGCGCGAGCGCGACGCCGGCGAGCCCCGGTCGAGGGGCGCCACGGCGCAGGCGCCCCGGCCCGCGCCGGCCCCCCCCGCGCCTGCCCCGGCCCGTCCCCTCGAGGCGGCCACGCCGCCGCGGCCCCTCGCGAGGCCCACGATCGCCGCGCCGTCGGACGCGGGCGCCGCGCTTGCGGC
>JANJTH010000942.1 GCA_024711205.1 Planctomycetota bacterium
GGGCCTGGGCGGGCGCCGGCGGCGGCGGCGGCGCGCCCGCCCGCTCCCGGAGCGCCTCGGCCCGGGCGCCCCGCTCCGACTCGAGCGCGTCGCGGAGCTGGCGCTCCTCGCGCTCCTCCTGGACCTCGCGGGCCTGCGCGCGCGTGACGCCCTCGTAGCGCCAGGCGAGCGACGAGCCCGTGCGCACGAGGTGCGCGCGGCGCTGGTCGTAGAAGAACGGCGCGATCGGCGCGGTCGCGTCCGGCCGGAGCGCGTAGACGCTCTCGTCGACGACCGCGAGCGCGACCTCGGCCGCGACCGGCGCGCCGCTCGGGTCGCGGGCCTCGACCTCGAGCGTGACCGTCGCCCCCGGCCGGGCCTCGCCCGCCGACGCGCGCACGGAGAGGTCGAGGTACTTGAGCACGAGGAGCGGGTCCTCGGCCTCGAGCAGGCGGTCGCGCCCCGGCACGGCCACGCGGAGCACGACGTTCGGGGCGAACCGCTCGGTCATGGGCAGCGTGAGCGCCGCCACCGGGGCGTCGAGGCGCAGCACGCGCCAGGAGAGCACGCGCTCGGCCTCGACCGTCACGAGCGCCAGGTCGCCCGCGGCCGGCGCGCCGACCTGGACGCGCGCGGCCTCGCCGAGCCGATACACGGCCTTGTCGGCGCGGATCGTCGCGCGCGGCGTGGCGCCCGGCACGAGCCCCTCGACGAGGACCGTCGTGGCCCCCTCGACGCGCCCGCCGCGCCGGTCTGCGCCCGCCCAGCGCAGGACGTGCTCGCCCACGCGGGCCAGCTTGACGTCGAGCTCGAGGCGCCCGTCGGCGCCCGTGGTCGCCGCCACGCGCTCGACCGGGACCTCGCCGCGGGGGCCCACGTGCAGGACCTCGAGCGTCCCCTCGGCGGCGACGGGGCGCCGGCGCGGGTCGACCGTCTCGACGACGACGCGCACCGGCTCGCCCGGGCGCGCGAGCCGCGTCGTCGCCTCGACGAGCGCGTGGAAGGCGCGCGTCGAGACGAGCGCCGCCGCGCCGCCGCGGGCCGGGCGCCCGTCGAGCCCGCGCGACGTGACCTCGACCGCGTAGAGCATGTCGCGGTCGACGACGGCCGTCGGCACGCGCAGCGCGCAGCGCCCGTCGAGGTCGGCCGTCGCCTCGCCCGCGGCCACGACCTCGCCCCCGATTGCGCCGGAGTGACCGCCGGGCGGCGGCCCGCCCGCGGGCGCGAGCAGGCGGGCGTACGCCTTGCCGGCCTCGCGGTCGAACGGCGCCGGACGGCGCGTCACGACCCACGACACGGGCGCGCCCGCGACGACGCCGCCCCAGGCCGTGCGGACGGCCACGGCGAGCTCGAGCGGCTCGCCCGCGAGCACGTCGTCGCGCGCGGCCGTGACGTCGACGAGCACCTCGGGCTTCTTGTAGGCCTCGACCTCGAACGTCGCGCGCCCGACGGCGCCGCCGCCCGCGACCTCGACCGTCCAGGTCCCGAGCGGGGCGTCCTCGCCCAGCTCGACCGCCCCGTCGAGCCCGCCGAGCGGCCCGAGCGGCCGCTGCTCCTCGACGACGCGCACGCCGCGCGGGTCGCGCACCGTGACGCGCGCGGCCTCGCCCGCGCGCACGACGTAGCCGCCCGCCTCGACGTGGCGCACGAACGCCTTCCAGGCGGCGGTGTGCCCGGGCCGGTAGATCGGTCGGTCCGTGAACACGAACGCCTTGGGCGCGTAGCCGAAGGCCGCCCGGCCCGCGCCGGCGACGCCGCCCTCGACGGCGACCGAGGCCCCCTGCCGGGCGAGCACGCGCAGGTCGCCCGCGCGCAGCGCGTCGGACGCCGCCTCGAGCACCCCCTCGGGCCCGGTCTTGCCCTCGAGCACGACCTGGGCCCCGTCCGAGACGAGGACCTCGACCCCGGGCGCGGGGGCGCCCGTCCGGTCGTCCCGCGCGAGCACGAGGACCTGCCCGGGCGCGCGCTTCACGACGATCGTGAGGTCGCTCACGACGACGAGCGTCGTCGCGCGCAGGTCGTCCTCCTCGGCCGTGACGACCCAGGCGCCCGCGCCCTCGAGCGGGAGCTTCAGCTCGGTCGCGGTCCGCTTGAAGGCCGCGTAGTCGGGGACCTCGTGGGTCCAGGCCACGTCCGGCCGCACGATGTCCAGGTCGAGCGCCTCGACGCGCCCGGTCCCGTGCTTGCGCCGGAACGTGTCCACGAGGTCGAGCTTCCACGCCTTGAGCTCGAGGCGCGGCACGTTCCGCGTCGTGAGCGTGAGCGCGGGCCCCTCGGCCGTCGTGCGGGCGCGCGGGGTGACGAGCAGGAGCTCCTTCTTGCGGAGCGCCTCGAGCGCGCGGCGCGCGGCGTGCACCTCGGGCGCGCCGGCGAAGGCCTCGACGACCTGGCGGTAGGCCGCCTCGGCGCCGGCCGGGTCCGTCGCCTCGAGGACCTCGCCCACGCGGAGGAGCGCCTGCGCGCCGTCCGAGGACCCGGGCCAGCGCGCCGCGATCGAGCGCCAGGCGGCCACGGCGTCGGCGGTCCGCCCGCGGCCGAGCTCGAGCTCGGCCACGCGGCGGAGCGCCTGCGGCGCGGCGGGGTGGACCGGGAACAGCGCGAGGAACCGCTCCCAGGCGGCCCGCGCGACGTCGGGCGCGTGCCCCTCGCCGGGCCGCGCGTGCGCGTCGCCCTGCGCGAGCCAGGAGGTCGCGAGCAGCCCCTGCGCCTCGACGAAGCGCGCGTGGTCGGCGTGGCGCGCGACGAAGGCCGCGAGCCGCTCGCGGCCCGCGTCCCAGCGCTCGAGCGCGAGCGTGAGCCGGGCCGCCTCGAACCGGGCCTCGCCCGCCTCGGGCGCCTCGGGGCGCCGCCCGACGAAGTCGTCGAGGACGACGACGGCGAGGGCCACGCGCCCCCGGCGGGCCTCGACGCGCGCGAGCTCGAGCAGGCCCGCGTCCGCGCGCGGGTCGTCGGGGAAGGCGTCCGCGAGCGCGTGCCACGCCTCGACCGCGAGGCGCGCGGCCTCCTCGCCGGGCTCCGCGCCGTAGCTGCGCGCGAGCGCCTCGAGCGCGGCCGGGGCCTCGGGCGGGCGCGGGCGCGCCTC
>JANJTH010000024.1 GCA_024711205.1 Planctomycetota bacterium
GGGCCGCGTGGCGCGCGGCGCGGCGGGAGCACGGCGGGCGCAGGGCCGACGGTCGTCCCGGGTGCGGGGCCCTCGGCGCGCGCGCCGTCGGGCCCGGCGAGGAGCGCGTCGAGCGCGTCCACGTGCTCCTCCACGGCGGCCCAGCCCGGGTCGCGCCCGGCCCAGCCCGGACCGCCCGGCGCCGCGTCGGGCAAGGCCCACGCCAGCCGGACGCCCGCGTGGGGGAGCGCGCGCGCGAGGAGCGGCCGCTCGTCCTGGAGCGGCGACCAGGTCGTCGCCGGGAGGGGCGCTCCTGTGCGCTCCGCGCGCGCCAGGGCGCGCACGAGGAGTTCGACGAGGGCGCGCTCTCCCGGGGCGCCGGCGATCAGCGCGCCCGCCGCATCGACGACGACGGCGGTCGAGCCCGGGACGAGCGCGGCGATCCGCGCGAGGACCGCGGCGACCCGCGCCGCCGGCGGCTGCGTCCGCGCGGCGCGCGCGCAGACCCGGTGCACGGCCACGAGGTCGCCGAGGGGCGCCGCCGGCGCGTCGAGGGCGCGGGCGAGCTCGCGCAGGAGGCCAGGGGCGAGCTCGCCCTGCGCCTCCATGCAGGCGACGAGGAGCTCGAGCGAGGTCGGGCTGAAGGCGAGCCCGAGCCGCTCGACCGCGAGCCCGTCCCACAGGCGGAGCTCGCGCCTGCGGCCGGCCACGACGACGGGGCGCCGCGCCCAGCCGCCCTGCCGCACGAGCCAGCCCACGGCGTCGCGCCGGACCGCCTCGGCGATCCAGCGCCAGCGCGGGCTCCCGCCCGGGGCGGGCCGTCGGACGAGCGGGCGCGCGAGCTCCGGCCTCTCCCCGCGCACGAGCAGGGCCCGCGCGAACCCGGCGGGACCGACGAGGGCCCCTGCCGGCCCCTGGTCGAGCGGGTCGAGCGCCGCGGGGGACGTCAGGCTGCGCCCTGCGCGGGGAGCGAGGGCCGGGCCTGCCGCCCGTCCGACCGGAGGGAGGTCGGGGCAGCGCGGACCGACCGGAGGGAGGTCGGGCCGGCACGGGACGAGCGCTGCGCCGCCCCGCCGGGCGCGGGCAGGGCCGGCGCCCGCCGCGCGCGCGGGTACCAGGGGGCAGGCACTAGACTGTCGGGGCGACCGCGGGGCACGACCCCGTCTTACCCGAACGGCGCGCGGGCCGCGCGCTCGCAGGCGGAACCGACCCCGATGCCGCAGGCGCTCCTCGTCCACGACCCGCGCGACGCCGTGCCCTGGCTCGCCGCCGCGGCCGTCGCGACGCCGGGGCTCCTCAAGGCCCAGGCGGAGGTCCTCGCGCTCGAGGCGGAGGAGGCCCCGGAGGCGCCCGGCGCGCCGGCCGCCCTCGCGCCCCGGCAAGCCCTGCTCCTCCCCGACGGGCTCGCGCTCCCGCCGACCGGGCCCGGGCCGGGACCCGGGGCAGGGTTCGGCCTCGGGCCCGCGCTCGTCGCGGCGCGCTTCGACGCCCGCCGCGGGCGCCTCCACGCCGGCGCCCACGACTACCCCGCGCGCCGCGTGGCCGGGCCGGGCCCGCTCGCGCAGGTCCTCCCGCTCGTCCCCTGGCGGCGCGCCCCGGGCGACGCCCGGCTGCTCTGGCGCGTGTCCGACACCGCGACGCTCGCCGGGCTCCTGCGCGAGCACCTCGAGCTCGGCATCCCGGGGCTGGCCGCGGGCCCGTGCGCGGGCCCCGACGGGCCGCGCTGGGTCCTCGCGGCGGCGCGCGCGTCGTGGTTCCTCGTCGAGCGCTGGCGCGCGCGCCCGGGCGTCGCGCTGTTCCGGGCCACGGAGGGGCCGCTCGGCGCGCGCCGGGTCCTCGTCGCCTGGGGGCTCGAGCACCCGCTCGAGGGCTGGCTGCGCGAGCCGCAGGACGCGGGGACCCTCGCGCTGCTCGAGCCCGACGGCCGCACGACGCTGCTCGCGGCGGAGGCCCTGCGCCCGCTCGAGGAGGTCCTCGACCTCGACCCGGGGCGCTGGCCCGCGGAGCGCCTCGCGGCCGTCGACGACGCGCTCCGGCTCGAGGTCCCGCTCCGGCTCGAGCCGCGCGCCCGCGCGCTCGAGCCCGAGCTGTGGCTGCTCGAGGCGGCCGAGCTGCCGCGCCTCGAGCGGCTGCTCGCGGAGACGCCGGAGGACGAGCTCCGGCACCTGCTCGTCGCCGCGCTCGAGCGCCCCGGCGGGGCGCGCCTGTACGCGGTCCGCGAGGTCCTCTCGGGCCGGGCGCCGCGCCTGCTCCCGCTCGGCGCGCGCGCCTTCGCGGCCCCGCCGGGGCTCCCGACCCTCCTCCTCCCGTGCGACCGCCTGCTCGCCCCGCCGCTCGGGGCCGACCGCACGGCGCGGGCGCTCGGGCTGCGGCCGGGCGAGCTGACCGTCGTCGAGGCGGGAACGGGCGTGGGGGAGGGCGGGGCCGGCCTGCGCGTGCTCCGCGTCGACGAGCGCGCCTTCCGCGCCGTCGACGCGATCGTCGACTACGTGGTCGCGGGCGAGGCCGAGGCCGTGGGGGCCGCGCTCCTCGCCATGCCCTTCGACCTGGGCGCCTTCGCCGAGGAGGACCTGGCGCCCACGCCGCCGGCCCGGGCCGCCCGGGCGACCCTCCCCCCCGAGCGCCCGCCCGGCGCCGAGGCCGCCGTGCCGGACGCGCCGGCCGCGCCCGCC
>JANJTH010000052.1 GCA_024711205.1 Planctomycetota bacterium
AACCACACGGGCCCCGGAGGCGCCCGCGCCCGCTGCCGGGGTGGCGCCCTCGCCCGCGGCGGTCCCTGCGACCGCGGGCGCGCCGTCGACCGTGGGCGCGCCCGGCGACCCGGGCCCCGCCGAGGGCCAGGACGCGTGGAGCGTCGCCATGCGGCAGCTCCGGCGGAACCGGATCGCCGTGGCGGCCGCGGCGCTCCTCGCGCTGTTCTACGGCGTCGCCGTGTTCGCGCCGTTCCTCGCCAACGGGCGGCCCCTCTACCTCCGCGCGCACCTCACGAACGTCTACGAGGCCGACGTCGCCGCGTTCGAGGACTGGCACGTCCGGCTCCGGGACACGGCGCTCGGGCTCGGCGCCGCGCTCACGGCCGAGCAGCGCGCGTCGCTCCTGGCCCGCTACGGGCTCTACACGGCCGGGCTGCCGGAGATCCTGGGGCGGCTCGAGGGCGCGCTCGGCCCCGAGCAGCGCGCCCGCTTCGCGCCGCTCCGCGCGGAGTACGAGGCCGTCGTCCGCGCGCACGACCCCGCCGCGCTCGACCTGGCCGCGCTCGAGCGGACGGGCGAGGCGATCGTCGAGGGCTTCGGCGCGCTCTCGCTCCCGGCCGCCTACGCGCGGGCCGCGGGCGTGCTCCTCCCCGGGCCCGCGTGGGTCGAGGAGACCGAGGACGCCCGGGAGGCGCTCGCCGCGGCGCTCGACCGCGCGACCCGCGCCGACGGCGGGGCGGGCGCCGGCTCCGCGCCGGGCGCGGACGACGGCGAGGACCTCGACCCGGACCTCGTCGCGCGGGCCGACGCGCTCGAGCGCTGCGCGAGCCAGGGGGAGGACATGGCGGCCCAGCTCGAGGCGCGCCTGCCGCCCGTCCTGGCGTTCCTCGCGCCCGACGCGCGGGCGCCGCTCGCGGCCGCCGCGGCCGCCGGGCTCGAGGCCCTGCGCGGCGCGCGCGACGAGGCGTGGGACGCGGGGGCCGCCCGCGCGGCGCTCGAGGCGCTCGACCTCGCGCTCGACGCCGCGGCCGGGAGCCCGGTCGACCCGACGCGGCAGCTCCTGCCCGAGGTCGTCCGGTGGCCCGTCGTCGAGTATCTGCAGCCGGTCGAGGTCGGGTTCATCACGCTGTACCTGGCCGCCGTCGCCCTGTTCCTCGGGCGCCGGCGCGCCCGGGCCCTCGGGCTGCGGGGCGGCCTCGTGGCGCTCCTGGCGCCTGCGCTCGTCGCGGCGGGGGCCTGGCACGCGGCGGGCGACCCCGGGCACCCGCCCTCCGACAGCCTGTACAAGGAGCTGGCCCGCACGCTCGCCGAGACCGGGGGCGCCGGCACGCTCGTGTTCCCGCCCGTGCCGTTCGGCGAGAACGAGAACCTCTACGCCGACCGCGCCTCGCCCCCGTACCCGGCCGAGCTGCTCGACCCGGAGCGGGCGTCGCTCCGGCGCCGCATGCGGCTCGCGAGCGAGCGCGACCTGCCCGACGCGGCGACGGCCGCGGCCCGGCTCGACCGCCTGCGGATCCACTGGCTCGGGACCGACCAGAACGGGCGCGACGTGCTCGCGCGGCTCGTGTTCGGGGCGCGCGTCTCGCTCGCGGTCGGGTTCGTCGCGGTCTCGATCTACCTCGCGATCGGCGTCTTCCTCGGCGCGCTCGCCGGCTACTTCCTCGGCTGGGTCGACATGGCGCTCTCGCGCTTCACCGAGATCGTCATGTGCTTCCCGTCGTTCTTCCTGATCATCACGGCCATGGCGATCTTCGAGCAGTCGATCTGGAACGTCATGATCGTGATCGGCCTCACCCGCTGGACCGAGGTGTTCCGCCTCGTGCGCGGCGAGTTCCTCCGCCTGGGCGGCCTCGACTTCGTGACCGCCGCGCGCGCGCTCGGGTTCTCCCCCGCGCGCGTCGTGTTCCGCCACGTGCTCCCCAACGCGCTCGGCCCGGTGTTCGTCGCCGCGGCGTTCGGCGTCGCCGGGGCGATCCTGATCGAGAGCGCGCTCTCGTTCCTCGGCTTCGGCGTCCCGCCGCCCCAGGCCTCCTGGGGGTCGGTGCTCCACGACGCCCGCGGGCAGGAGCACGAGCTGTGGTGGGTGACGATCTTCCCGGGCCTGCTCGTGTTCAGCACGGTCACGGCCCTCAACCTCGTGGGCGAGGGGCTGCGCGACGCCCTCGACCCGCGCCTGCGCCGGTAGCGCGAGGGCCCGTGACCGACCCGACCCAGGAGCCGCTCCTCGAGCTGCGCGACCTGAAGACCTACTTCGACACCGACGAGGGCACGGTCAAGGCCGTCGACGGGGTGAACCTCTCGATCGGCCGCGGCGAGACGCTCGGGATCGTGGGCGAGTCCGGCTGCGGGAAGTCGGTCACCGCCTTCTCGATCATGCGCCTGATCCCCGACCCGCCCGGGCGGATCGCGGGCGGGCAGATCCTGTTCGACGGGAAGGACCTCGCGAGCCTCCCCGAGCCCGAGCTGCGGAAGATCCGCGGCAACCGGATCTCCATGATCTTCCAGGAGCCCATGACGTCGCTGAACCCCGTCTACACGGTGGGCGACCAGATCGCCGAGGCGATCGTGCTCCACCAGGGCAAGACGGCCCGCGAGGCGCGCGAGATCGCGCTCGACATGCTGCGGCAGGTCGGGATCCCCTCGCCCGAGAAGCGGATCGACACCTACCCGCACGAGATGTCGGGCGGCATGAAGCAGCGGATCATGATCGCCATGGCGCTCGTGTGCCGGCCCGCGCTCCTGATCGCGGACGAGCCGACGACCGCGCTCGACGTGACGATCCAGGCCCAGATCCTCGACATCCTCCGCCGGCTCCAGAAGGAGATCGGCATGTCGATCTGGTTCATCACGCACGACCTGGGCGTCGTGGCCGAGATGTCCCACCACGTCGCGGTGATGTACGCGTCGAAGGTCGTCGAGCGGGCGGACGTGAAGACGCTGTTCGGCAAGCCGCGGCACCCCTACACCCAGGGGCTGTTCCGCTCGCTCCCGCACGCGAGCAAGGGGCACCAGCGGCTCGAGACGATCCCGGGGACGGTCCCGAGCCCGCTCGACTTCCCGCCCGGGTGCAAGTTCAACAACCGCTGCCCGCACGCGACGGACGAGTGCCGCAAGGTCGAGCCGCGGCTCGTCGAGGTCGCGCCCGGGCACGCCGTCGCCTGCCTGCGGGTCGAGCGGGGGGAGATCTGATGGTCGAGCAGGGCCCGCTCCTCGAGGTCGAGGGGCTCAAGAAGTACTTCCCGATCCGCAAGGGGCTGCTCGGGCGCACGGTCGGCCACGTGAAGGCCGTCGACGACGTGTCGTTCCGCCTCCGCAAGGGCGAGACGCTCGGGCTCGTGGGCGAGTCGGGCTGCGGCAAGACGACGGTCGGGCGCACGCTCCTGCGCCTGATCGAGCCGACGGCCGGGACCGTCCGGTTCAAGGGCCGCGACCTGACCACGCTCGGCACGGCCGAGCTGCGGGCCACGCGCCGCGACATGCAGATCATCTTCCAGGACCCCTACTCGTCGCTGAACCCCCGCATGACGGTCGAGGGGATCATCGGCGAGGCCATGACGGTCCACGGGATCGCGAGCGGCGCCGAGCGGCGCAAGCGGGTGGGCGCGCTCCTCGAGCGCGTCGGCCTCACGCAGCGCCACATGGGCCGCTACCCGCACGAGTTCTCGGGCGGGCAGCGCCAGCGGGTCGGGATCGCCCGCGCGCTCGCGCTCGAGCCCGAGCTGATCGTGTGCGACGAGGCCGTCTCGGCGCTCGACGTCTCGATCCAGGCCCAGATCCTGAACCTCCTCATGGACATCCAGAAGGAGATGGGCCTCAGCTACCTGTTCATCGCGCACGACCTGTCGGTCGTCGAGCACATCTCCGACCGCGTGGCCGTGATGTACCTCGGGCGCATGGCCGAGGTCGCCAAGAGCGAGGCGCTCTACGAGAACCCGCTCCACCCCTACACGCGCGCGCTGCTCTCGGCCGTGCCCGTGCCCGACCCGACCCGGAAGCACGAGCGGATCCTGCTCGAGGGCGACGTGCCGACGCCGATCAACCCGCCGCCCGGCTGCACGTTCCATACGCGCTGCTGGCTGGCCGAGGACCGCTGCCGGCGCGAGGTCCCCGCGCTCCGGGACCTGGGCCAGGACCACCTCGTCGCCTGCCACCTCGTCGACGCGGACAAGAAGGCCCTGGTCAAGAACGGCCAGGTGATCCCCCCGGGCTCCGGCAAGGCGCTCCCGCTCGCGGGCTGAGCCCCGCGGGGCGTAGAGCGCGCAAGGCCCACTCCCCCGACCGTCACCCCGAGGCTCGCGGTGGGTGCTCCGGGTGGGCGGAGCCATCACGCGAAGTCGCTGGAGGGGGGACCCGAAGGGTCACCCCTCCAGCGACTTCGCGTACCAGGCGTCGCAGCCGAAGTGGCCGGTGGCCCCCTCGGGGGCGGCGAGCGGCAGGAAGCCGTTGCGCTCGTAGAGCGCGCGGGCGGCCTGCATGGTCGCGCGCGTCTCGAGGTAGCAGCGCCGGTAGCCCATGCGGCGCGCGAGCGCGAGGAGCTGGCCGAGGAGCGCGGCGCCGGCGCCCAGGCCGCGCAGCGCGGGGCGGAAGTACATCTTCTTGAGCTCGCAGACGTCCGGCGGGCCGCCCGCGAGCGGGGCGATCCCGCCGCCGCCCAGGACCGCTCCGCCCCGCTCGACGACGCGGTAGGCCGCGCGGAGCCCGGCGTAGGCGAGCGACATGCGGTCGACCTCGGCGTCGTGGATCGCGAACCCGGGGCCCGCGCAGCCGTGCTCGGTCATCACGTCGCGGATCAACGCGGCGACGGCCGGGTCGTCGGGCCCGCGGAGCGGGCGGATCGTGACGTCGGGCGGGAGGGGGCGGCTCATGGAGGCAGGCTACCGCGCCGGGGGCGCGCCGGTCAGGCCACCTCGCGGACCGGCGCCGAGCGGTCGCCCTCGAGGAACCACCGCCGGCCGAGCACCGCGAGGCCCTCGGCCACGGCGGTCAGGCTCCCTTGCCCGCGCACGCGCGCCGGGCCGAACCGGGCCACGAGGTGCTCGTGGACGGCCGCGAGGCGGCTCGTGCCGCCGATCCGCTCGACCGCGTCGATCGCCCCCGCCTCGAGGCCGGCGGCGGCGAGGACCTCGTCGACGCAGCGGTCGATCGCGGCGAGGAGCGGCGCCGCGGCCGCGGCCAGGGCGGGTCGGTCGAGCGTCTCGAGCACGACGACGCCGCCCGAGAACCGGACCTTGGCCGCCGGGGCGGTCGCGAGCTCGATCTTGCGGGCCTCGACCTCGCGCAGGAGCGCGTAGCCCTGCCGCTCGCGGAAGTACCGCTTGAGCGCCTGGGGCAAGGGCTCGCGGCCCGTCGGGTCGAGGCGGGTGAGGGTCTGGAGCAGCTTCGGGTCCTCGGCGAGCAGGTGGAGCTCGTTCCAGGCGCCGACCTTGTTCAGGACCCAGGCGGGCACCTCCCCGCGGCGGAGCGCCGCGCCGCGCCCGAAGGGCTCGAGCAGGCGCTCGTAGACGAGCCGTCGGTCCACGTTGCGCCCCGCCTCGGGCTTGCCCGCGACGGCGAGGACCTCGGGCCGCGCGCCGGGCGCGCGCCGGACGAGCGAGACGTCGAGCGTGCCGCCGCCGATGTCGACCGTGAGCGTGACGGTGGGCGTCCGCGCGCGACCGGGCCCTCCGCCCGGGGCGCGCCCGGTCGCGCCCGCCGCGGTCGGGTCGTGGGAGGTCCACTCCGCGCGGACCTCGTCGCCGCCGGCGCCGACGTCCGCGGCCGCGTCCGCGGCGACGGGCTCGAGCGCGAAGGCGCGCTCCCGGAAGCCGGCCCGCTCGAGGGCCGCGTCGAGGACGCGCTCGGCGCGCCGATCGGTCTCGGGGTCGTCCGAGAACCGGGCCGGGCGCCCGCATACGACGCGGTCCACGGGCCCCCCCGCGGCCGCGTCGGCGTGCGCCTTCACGTGGCGGAGGACGGTCGCCACGAGCTCGGGCATCGTGACGAAGCGGCCCTGGAGCCGCGTGCCGTCGAGCGGGAGGCCCATGACGGCCTTGAGCTCGAACAGGAAGCGCCCCTCGCCGCGCACGCCGTGGACGAGCAGGTCGCGCCAGGCCGCGGCGCCGACCGAGGAGAACAGCTCGGCCCCGCGCTGGCCGAAGTAGACGAGCGTCGGCAGGACCTCGGGCGGGTCCGCGAGCGGGTCGACGGGCAGGAGCCGCGGCGCCCCCCCGCCGCGCGCGGCGAGCGCGATCGACGTGTTGCTCGTCCCGAAGTCGAGCCCATACACCAGGTCGTTCGTGGTCACGGGCCCCCCGCGGTCCGGAAGCGGCGCCGGCGCCCGCCCGCCCGGGCCGGGGGGCCCGGGGCGACCGCGCGCCCGCCAGGTCTCGTGGTGTCCCCGCGGGGCGCGCTGCGCCCGCGCGGGGGCGCGCAGGATAGGCGGGCGGCGACGCCTCGTCGAGGTGGGCGACGGGGCGACCCCGGCGGGGGGCGCCCCGTCAGACCAGGCCCTCGTCGTCCTCGTCGTCTCCGGGGCGCGCGGCCCCCGCGCCCTCCCGGCGGCGCGGGCGGAGGGCGCGGGCGACGACGTCCGCCGTCGCCCGCGGCGCGCGGCACCACACGCCCTCGTGGCCGGGGCCCGCCGAGGCGAGGCCCGTCGCGCAGCCCGCGAGGCCCTCGCGCCCGAGGAACTCGTCGAGGTGCCGCCGGAAGTGCGCGGCCGTCCCGACGGCGCGCGGGCCGAAGAAGTCCCAGTGGAGCGTGCTCTCGTCCGCGGGGGCCTCGCTGCTCATCGCGCCCGGGACCGGCTCAGTGCCGGAAGTGGCGCGTGCCCGTGAGGACCATCGCGAGCCCGAGCGCGTCCGCCGCGGCGATCACGGCCGCGTCCTTCTTCGAGCCCCCGGGCTGCACGACCGCGCTCACGCCGGCCGCGGCGGCGGCCTCGACGCCGTCGGGGAAGGGGAAGAACGCGTCCGAGGCGAGCGCGGCGCCGCGCGCGCGCTCGCCCGCCTTGCGGCAGGCCAGCTCGACCGCGTCGACGCGCGAGGGCTGCCCGCCGCCGACGCCCACGAGCGCCCCGAGCTCGCCCTCCGCGCGGGTGAGCGCGATCGCGTTGCTCCGCACGAACCGGACGCAGGCCCACGCGAACCGGAGCCCCGCCGCCTCGGCCGGGGTCGGCGCGCGCCGGGTCACGACCTCCCAGCGCGCGGGCGGCCCGCCCGGGTCGCGGTCCTGGAGCAGGTAGGCGCCGGCGAGGCCGCGCAGCTCGAGCCCGGGGCGGGCCTCGGGCGCCGCCTCGACGAGGCGGACCGTCGCGCCCCAGCCCTTGCGCTCGCGCAGGCACGCGAGCGCGTCCTCGTCGAAGCCCGGCGCGACGATCACCTCGACGAAGCCCTTCTCGACCAGCGCCTCGGCGGCCGCGCGGTCGAGCCGCCGCGAGCAGCCGACCACGGACCCGAACGCCGAGACGGGGTCGCCCGCCCACGCGGCCTCGAGCGCGTGGGCGAGCGTCCGGCCGGCCGCCGCGCCGCACGGGCTCGCGTGCTTGATCACGCACGCGGCGGCCCCGCCGGCGGGCGCGGGCAGCGCGTGCGCGAGCGCGAGCGCCGCGTCGAGGTCGAGCAGGTTGTTGAACGAGAGCTCCTTGCCCTCGCCGCGCAGCCGCAGCGCGCCGAGCCCGCCCGCGCCCGGCGCGCGGTAGAGCGCGCCGCGCTGGTGCGGGTTCTCGCCGTAGCGGAGCGGCGCGCCCTGGCGCTCGAGCGCGAGCGCGAGCCGCGCGGGCAGGGGCGCCTGGCCCTCGCCCGGGGCCGCGGCTTCGGGGGCCGGCGGCGCGAGCAGAGGCCCGAGCGCGGCGACGATCGCCTGGTCGTAGGCGGCCGTCCGCGCGAACGCGGCGAGCGCGAGCCGGCGGCGCAGCGCCAGGCCGAGCCCACCCGTCGCCTCGAGCTCCGCGAGCACCGCGCCGTAGTCCGCCGGGTCGCACACGACGGCGACGCGCTCGAAGGTCTTGGCGGCGGCGCGGAGCATGGCCGGCCCGCCGATGTCGATCTCCTCGACGAGGTCGGGCTCGGGCAGGCCGCGCGCGGCGGCCTCCTCGAACCGGTAGAGGTTCACGACGACGAGCTCGAACGGCGCGATCCCGAGCCCCTCGAGGTCCTCCGCGCGCCGGGCCAGGATCCCCCCGTGGATCTTCGGGTGCAGCGTCTTGACGCGCCCGCCCAGGACCTCCGGCTGCCCCGTGACCGCGGCCACGTCCTCGACCGCGAGCCCCGCCTCGCGCAGCGTCCGGGCCGTCCCGCCGGTCGAGACGAGCGCGACCCCGCGGGCGGCGAGGCCGCGCGCGAGCTCGACGAGGCCCGTCTTGTCCGAGACCGACAGGAGCGCCCGCCGCGGCGTGATCACGTCCTCGGGCGGCGGGCCCCCCGCGCGGGGTCCGCTCACGCGCCGGCGCCCTTGGCGCCGCCGTCGAGGTCGCGCTGCTCCTGGCGGAGCGCCTCGCCCATGCGCCGGATCAGGTCGATCGACGAGATCATGCCGACGACCCGCTGGCTGTCGTCCGTGACGATCACCCGGCGGATCTCCTTCCAGACCATCATCTCGCACACCTCGACGATCGGCGCGTCGGGCCGGCAGGCGTGCACGACCGGGGTCATGAGCTCGAGCACGGGCCGCGCGAGCAGCCCCTTGAGCACGTGGGCCGCGCGCACGTCGCCCGGGTCGATCACGGCGTCGAGGAGCACCGAGCTGATCCGGCGCTTGCCCTTCTGGAGGTTCGTCGCGAACTCCCCCGAGCCGGGCGGCCCGACCGTGTAGGCCAGCGCCCGCAGGACGTCGGTCTCGGAGACGAGCCCCACCGCCCGTCCGTCCGCGTCGACGACCGGGATCCCGCTGAAGTGGCTGACCCGGAACAGGTGGATCAGCTCCTCGACGGGGACGTCCTGGCAGATCGTCGTGACTTCGGTCGTCATGACGTCGCGGGCCACGAGCTCGAGCATGTCAGCCTCCCCGGTGCGAGCGGACACGTTAGCCGATCGGGACCGGGCTCCGGGCGGTCCACGGAGCGGTCGCGCGCAGCGCGCCAAAAACGCGGGCGGGCCGGACGCAGGCGTCCGGCCCGTCGCGCTCGCCCCGGGGGGCGGAGAGGACTAGCAGATCACGAGCGTCTGGGTGATGTCGCTCAGGGCGTCCTCGATCGCGACGTCGCAGGGGCCCTGCTGGAGGTGGAGCGAGGG
>JANJTH010000571.1 GCA_024711205.1 Planctomycetota bacterium
GGCCCAGCTCGCGGCGGCCCGCCAGCAGGCCGAGCTCGAGGCGCGCAGGGCCGCGCTGGGCGGGTGGGCGGGGGGGGCGCCCTTCGCGATCGTGGCGGGCCGGCGGCAGCCCCTGCTGGGCTTCCAGGGCCCGGGGCGCGAGCTCGGCCGCCCGGCGCCGGTCGCGTGCTGGCCCGGGCCGGCGCCGCGCCGGGTCGTCCACGGGGCGCCCTGTCCCCCCGGCGTGCGCGGCGGGCGGGGTTCTGCCATGGTGAACACGGTCCCGCCCCGGGTCGTCGTCCAGGGATGGGGCCACGCGCAGCGTCGGCTCGACGCGGGGAGGCGGTCGCGATGAACGCGCAGCTCAGGACCAGCCGGCTCGACGGCCTCGCGGGCGTCCGGCTCCTCGCAGGGACCGCCGCGCTCGCGGCCTGCGCGCTCTCGGCGGGCTGCGCGAGCCCGCGGCGGGCGGACCCCGGCCCCACCGGGCTCCACGGCGACCAGTACGTCGGCGTCCCCTACCGGCGGACGGGGCGGACCCTGACGCCCCCGCCCCAGCGCGCGCGCGGGCACGAGGAGTGGCCGCCCGTCATGTCGGCCGGCCCCCAGGGCGGTGGACCGACCAGGGGGGCCGCGCCCTCCGGGGCCTCGGCCGACTTCGGCGCCCTCCCGCCGCCGCCCCCGAGCGCCTACGTGGGCAGGACGACCTCGCACACGTCCCTCATGCCGGCGCTCTCCGGCCAGACGGTCCAGATCCCCGCGCCCGCCTGGGAGGAGCCCGACGCGGCGCCGCCCACCTGGGTCCCGCCCACGACCTACGCCGCGCCGACCGTGATCTACGCGTCGCAGCAGCCCGTGCGCCCGACGACCGTCCTGCACGTGACGCCGTGGGTCCAGCCCCGCCCGGTCGTCTACTGCCCGCCGCGCCCGATCCAGGTCATGCACCCGATCCGGCCCATGACCACGTGGAGCGCCTATCCGCCTCGCGCGGTCCGCCGCGTGGCCGTCGCCTGCCCGCCGCCCGTCCGGCGGTCGGCCGTGACGATCCAGATCGGCGGCCGCTCGAGCCGGGGGGCCGTCTCGTTCGGCCGCCAGCCGGCCTACTGCCCGCCGACGACGCGGGGCTGGTCCCAGCCGCAGCGGTCGAGCTGGAGCCAGCGCGGGCGCCGCCGGTAGCCGCGAGGCCGCCGACGTCGACGAGGCGACGGCCTCTACTCGACGAGGGCGCTCTCCCCGGCGTGCGTGGCCCACCACGCGAACCAGAACGCGGGGACGACCTCGAGCGCGGCGCCGCCCGGGGGCGGCGCCTGCTCGACGACGAGGCAGTCGGGCTCGCCCTGCGCGCGGCGCAGCGTGAGCGCGACGCCCTCCTGCTCGACCTGCCAGGGCGCCCCGCGCGTGGTCGCCGCCGCGAGCGAGTAGACGCGCCAAGCGCCGGGCCGACCCACGGCGACCACGCGATCCTTGAGCCGGAGCGGCCCCGCGGGCGGGGCGGGCTCGGTCGGGAACCGCACGAGGTCGTCGCCCCCGTAGCGGCTCCAGGGGTCCTGCTTGTAGAGCTTGGCGCGCGAGAGGTCCGGCGCGGCCACGGTCGTCTCGGGGTGCCGCGTGACCCACTCGGACCAGGGCACGAGCGCCGACGGCACGACCGCGAGCCGCGCCCCGCGCGCGGCCATGGGCCCGGCCACGGCCCGCCCCTCGAGCTGCCCCCACAGGCTGCCCTCGCCTCCCCCTGCCGGTCGGCGGTCGTAGAGGACGAGGTTCGAGCGCAGGACCCAGCCGCTCGCCGCGAGGTCGAGGACCTCGCCGTCGAGGCGGCGGTCGAACACGCGGGCCGCGTCCGCGAGCCCGCTCCAGGTGACGGCGAGCGGGACGCCGCCCACCTCGTCGAGGGCGACCTCGTGCCAGTTCAGGAGGCGCACGGGGTAGGCCCGCGCCTCGCCGCCGACGGCGACGCCGATCACGCGGTCGAGGGGCTTGAGCAGCTTCGAGTGGCCCGAGACCTTCAGGTCGAGCGCGGCCGCGGGCGCGAGGCGCCCCGCGGGCCCGGCCAGGTCGAGCGGTGGGAGCGCCGAAGGGCCCCCCGCGCGCACGAGGAGCGCGCGGGGGACGAGGCAGGGCTCGAGCGCGAACCCGGCGTCGGCCGGCGCCCCCGCGGGCGCCGCGCCGCGCGTCGCGTGGAGCAGCCACGCGCCCACGGCGAGCGCGAGGCCCGCCGACGCGAGCAGGGCCCAGCCGCCCGCCCGGAGGTCCAGCGTCGCCGGCCGCGACGCGCCCTGCGGCGCCGTCGCCGCCGCGGGGGGGGCGGCCTCCGGTTCGGTCTCCGCTCCGGGCAACCGTTTGGCCTCGTGCTCCGTCATGCGGCCCCCTCGCGGGTCGTCCTCGCGCGCAGCCCGGGTGCCTCGCCGCCCGGGCGTCGCGCGAGAGCCTACGCCCCCGCGGTCCCGGCGCACCAGGCTCCGGGCGGCGCGTCCGCTCGCGTCGGCCCCACGTCAGGCCCTCACGTCACGCCCCCCGGCCCAGGCGGCGGCGCGCCAGCCGTCCGGGGCCCGCGCCGCGGCGCCCAGGAGCTCGAGGCGCGCGAGCGCCGGGACGAGCCGCCCCAGGTCGAGCCCCGTCGAGCGCGCGAGGTCCTCGGCCAGGCGTCCGCGGGTGGGCTCGAGGGCCGCGAGCACCCGCTGGGCGTCGCCGCCGCCCCCGCCGTGGCCCTCTCCTTCGCCTGGCGTGGGCGGGGGGCCGCCGGGGACGCGGGCCGCGGCGTCCCGCGAGCGCTGGCGCGACGGGCCAGGCCGCGGCGACGCGCCGCCTGCGAGCCGCGGCGGGGCCGGCCGCTCGCAGGACGGCTCGGCCAGGAGCGCCTCGAGCGCCGCGTCCTCGCGCGGGCGCGGGCCGAACAGGACGTCGAGCACGTCGTCGGCCGACTCGACGAGGTGCGCGCCGTCGCGGATCAGGCGGTTCGACCCGCGCGCGAGCGGCTCGAGGACGGAGCCCGGGACCGCGAACACCTCGCGCCCCTGCTGGAGCGCGAGGTCGGCCGTGATCAGGGCGCCGCTGCGCGGGCCCGCCTCGACGACGACGACGCCGAGCGAGAGGCCCGCGACGATCCGGTTGCGGCGCGGGAACGACCAGCGGCTCGGCCCCGTCCCGGGCGGCTCCTCGCTCAGGAGGGCGCCGCGCGCGGCGACGCGGGCCGCGAGCCGCAGGTGCTGCGGCGGGTAGACCCGGTCGAGCCCGGTCCCGAGCACGGCGATCGTCCGCCCGCCCGCCTCGAGCGCGCCCTCGTGGGCGGCCGCGTCGACGCCGCGCGCGAGGCCGGAGACGACGGTGACCCCGGCGTGGGCGAGCTCGCGCGCGAGGCGCCGGGCCACCTCCTGGCCGGCGGGCGTCGCGCGGCGCGCGCCCACGATCGCGACGGCGCGCGCGTCCGCGCAGGTGAGCCCGCCCAGGCACGAGAGCGCGAGCGGCGGGTCGTCGAGCGCGCGGAGCGCGTCGGGCCAGCCGGGGAGGCCCTGCGCGAGCCAGGCCCCGCCGAGCGCGCGCACGCGCGCGACCTCGGCCCGCGCGAGCGCCTCGAGCCGCGGGTCGAGCACGGCCAGCGCGAGCGCCTCCGGGACGCCGGCCGCGAGGAGGTCGCCCGGGGCCGCCGCGAACAGCGCCTCGACGGAGCCCGCCCGCTCGAGGAGCAAGCGCGCCGTGCGCGGGCCCACGCCGCGCGCCCGCGCCAGGCGCAGGCGCGCGACGAGCGCCCGCTCGAGGCCGTCGTCGGTGGTCGCCGCGGCGGAGGCGCTCGAGGCTGCGCCCGGGTCGGGAGGCCAGGCACCCCCGGCCGGCGTGGCCTGCGCCGACGCGGGGGCTCGCGCCGCGGGCGCCGGTGGCGACGCCCGGGGCGGCAGGTCGGGCGAAGGGGAAGGGGTCGAGTCGAGGGGCTCGTGCGCGTGCATGGCCGCTCGACCTGCGAACCGCGGTCCACGCGCAAGCCGAACGAAATCCGATCGAGCCCTGGCGTGGTCGCGCGCGAGTTCCCGCGAGCTGGCGCGCGCTCGGCGCGCGCGGCCGACCTCGCCGCCAAGTGCCGCCTCAGGCCGGGCTTGAACGACGGCGTGGGGATTGCTGCGGCGGGGCGCCTCGGCGGGCTGGATCGCCCCGAGGGGCGAACCGCGCGCAGAAGGAGGGCGGCGCCCCTCCACGACCGCGGGCGCCCGGAGACCGCGGGCGCGTGGGGGGCGAGGGCCGGCGGAGCTCGGCGCAGCGGCTCCCCTGCGCGAGCGCGCGCGAGCTACCGGGTGCGCCGGAGCGTCGCGAGCGCGACCGTCAGCGCGTCGAGGGCGTCCGCCGAGTCGTCGCACGCGAGCGCGCTCGTGACCGGCTCGCGGCGGAAGGCGCCCAGCACGTCGTCGCCTCCGGGGAGGAGCGGCCGGTGGCGCGGGGCGAGCTGGAGCGCGAGGAGGTCGGCCACGGCCGCGCGGAGCCCGGCCCCGAACGCGGCGACGTCGTCGGGGGCGCGCGCGGCCTCGAGCGCGGCCGCGAGCAGGCGGACGCGCGCGGCCCGCAGCGGCGCGGGCC
>JANJTH010000173.1 GCA_024711205.1 Planctomycetota bacterium
GTGCTCGCGCTCGTGGACGCCTGCGCGCGCGGCGTCGGCGCCGGCCCGCCGCGGCTCGACGCGTTCGACGCGCTCGCGGCGGCGGCCGAGGCCGACCTCGACGTCCCGACGCTCCCCGGCTGGCGCGCGCTCGACGCGGTCGACCGCCTGCTCGACGGGGCCCGGGCCGACGACGCGAGCTGGCGGCCGCCGGCCCTCGGCCTCCTGCTCGCGCTCGCGGCGGCCGACGTCCCCCTCCTCCAGCCGCACCTCGCGCTGCTCCAGCGGCTCGCGCCCGACGACCCCGCGCCCTTCGTCGCCCTCATGCGCGAGGTCCGCGAGGTCCGCTCGGGAGCGCCCCTGCTCCACGACCGGATCGAGCGCGCCCGCGCGCGCGCGCGGACGGACGCGCAGCTCGGGCCGCGCCAGCGCGCGCAGGCGCTCCTGAACCTCCCGCCGCCGCGCGCGACCGGCGCCCCGCCCCTCGAGGACCCGACGGCGGCCGAGGCGCTCGCCCTCGACCCCGACTCGCTGCCCGCGCGGCGCCGGCGGCTCGACGAGCTGCTCCAGCGCGGGGCCCGCGGCGCCCCGCTCGAGCGCGCGCGCCTGGAGGCGGCCCGCGACGACCTGGCCCGCGCGTTCGAGGCCCTCATGGCGAGCGGCGGCGCCGCGTGGTCGGCCGTCCGCAAGGACCTCGTGAACGCCGCGGCCGCGCTCCTCGCCGCGGACGTCGCGCTCGGGGGCGACGTCGCCGCGCTCGGGACCGGCTGGGCGACGCGGCTCGAGCGGGCGGGCGTGCCCGCGGAGTCGCCCTGGCTCCAGCTCGAGCGGGCCTGCGAGCTGGGCCAGGCCGTGGCCCGCTGCTGGTCGTTCGCGGCCCCCCGAGCGCCCGGCGGGGACGGGCCGGGCCGCGATTGACCTGGCCCCGCCGCGGCTTAGCATCGCCGCCGCCGGCCCCCGGGCCGGCCCCGGAGGGAGCATGCCCGGCTGGCGGCTGATCGTCGTCTCGGAGCGCGAGCACGGCTTCGTCGACCTGCCCGAGGGCGGCTCGGCCGCGGTCGGGCTCGGGCGCGCCCCCGACAACGACATCGTGATCAAGGACGACATGGCGTCGCGCAAGCACGCCGTGATCGAGCGCGACGCCGAGGGGAGCTTCCGGGTCCGCGACCTCAAGAGCTTCAACGGGACCTACCTGAACGAGCGCCGGATCAAGGACGAGCCGCTCGGGCCGTGGGACGCCGTGCGCGTGGGCCGCACGAAGGTGTTCCTCGTCGAGCGCGGCGAGGCCGCCCCGCCCGCGCCGGTCGTGGGCGCCGCCCTGCCCCCGGCGCCCGGCCCCTCGGCGCCGGGCGCCCCCGCGGACGGCGACGGCCCGCCCGAGGCGAACGCGACGCGGACCATGGACGTGAGCGAGGGCGGGCTGCTCGCGAGCCGCGAGGTCCGCCGCGTGATCGACGACCTCGTGCGCCGCGAGCGCGAGGAGGTCGAGCGCGAGACCGTGCGCCGCCTGCGCGACGAGAGCGCCCCGGCCGTCCTCGCGTCGGTCGACGGGCTCGTGGCCCGCGCGCGCCGGTTCGGCTCGATCGACGGGGGCGGCGACTTCTACGACGTGTTCACCGACCCGGGCGCGCCGGGCGACCTCCTCGTCGCGCTGGGCAGCGTCTCCGGCGTCGGCGTGGCCGCGTGCGTCGCCGCCTGCGTCGCGCGCCACGGCCTGCGCGGCGTCGTCGCGGCGCGCGCCGGCACCCCGCGCGAGCACGTCGACACGGCCCGCGAGCTCCTCGCGCGCACGCTCCACCCCGGCTCCGCCGTCTCGCTCCTGCTCGCGCGGGTCACGCCCCAGGGCCTCGTGCGCGTCGCGACCACGGGCGGGACCGGCGTGGCCCACTACCACGCGGCGACCGAGGTGATCGAGGTCGTGCGCCCCCCCGCGCGCCGCGACGAGGAGGCGCCGCGCACGGTCGAGCACGACGCGACGCTCAAGCTCGAGGACCGGCTGCTCCTCCTGAGCGACGGCGCCGGGTCGCTGCGCCGCCCCTCGGACCAGCAGCCGCTCGGGGCGGACCGCGTCCGCGAGGCCTTCGGGGCGGCCGCCCTCGACGGGCCGAAGGAGCTCCTCGCGCAGGTCGCCGAGGCGTTCGAGCGCCACGCCGAGGGCGCGCCGGACCGCGACGCCAGCGCGGTCGTCGTGGCGCTGGCGCGGTGAGGCCGCGCCGGTTTCGATCTCCGGGCCGCGCACGGCCCGGGGTGGGCCCCGCCGCGTGGCGCGCCCTCGCGAGGAGGCACCCATGACCCAGTCCCCGCCCGCCCGCCTCGCCCTCGAGGACGGCCGCGTGTTCCACGGGCGCGCGTTCGGCGCGCGCCGCGAGGTCGCGGCCGAGGTCGTGTTCAACACGTCGCACACGGGCTACCAGGAGGTCCTGACCGACCCGTCCTACCGCGGACAGGCGGTCGTGTTCACGGTCCCGATCCTGGGGATCTACGGGGTCGGCGACGACGCCGACGACCAGTCCGGCCAGGCGCAGGCCGCCGCGATCGTGTGCCGCGAGGCGAGCCCGCGCGCCTCGAACTACCGGAGCCGGCGCACGCTCCACGAGCACCTCGAGGCCGTGGGCGTGCCCGGGATCGAGCAGGTCGACACGCGCACGCTCACGAAGCACCTGCGCGACACGGGGGCCAAGAACGGCGTCGTCTCGACCTCGGACGAGCCCGACGAGGCGCTCGTCGAGCGCGCGCGGCGCGCCCCGAGCATGGCCGGGCTCGACCTGGCCCGCGTCGTCACGACGGCGGCGCCCTACCGCTGGGACGAGGGCTTCCGCCCCGACTCGTCGCCCTGGGGCCCGGACGAGGTCGCGCAGGCCGCGCCGGGCGCGCGCGGGCGCGTCGTCGTCGTCGACTTCGGGGTCAAGCGGGACATCCTCCGCCACCTCGTCGCGCAGGGGCTCGAGGTCGAGGTCGTGCCGGCCTCGACCCCGGCCGACGCGATCCTCGAGCGCGGGCCCGACGGCGTGCTCCTCGGCTCGGGCCCGGGCGACCCCGCCGCCGTCGCCTACGGGATCGAGGCCGCGCGCGCGCTGCTCGGCGCCGCCGAGCGCGACGGCCTGCCCGTCCACGGGGTGTGCCTCGGGCACCAGATCCTCTCGCTCGCGGCGGGCGCGACGACGCGGAAGATGCTCTTCGGGCACCGCGGCGCGAACCACCCCGTGCGCTGCGCGCGGACCGGGCGCGTCCTGATCACGGCGCACAACCACGGGTTCGCGGTCGACCCGGCCACGCTCGGGCGCACGGGGCTCGAGGCGAGCTACGTGAGCCTGTTCGACGGGACGGTCGAGGGGATCCGCCACACGCGGCTCCCCGTCGCGGCCGTGCAGTTCCACCCGGAGGCCGGCCCCGGCCCGCACGAGGCCGGCGCGTTCTTCCGCGAGTTCGCGCTCGCCGTCTCGGCGCGCCGGGGCGCGCCGGAGCCGGCCGGCGCGGGCCGCGGCGCGGCGGACGGCGCCGGCCCCGCCGGCCAGGAGGGGGGCGCGTGAGCCGGACCGCGACGATCGTCGGGCTCCAGTGGGGCGACGAGGGCAAGGGCAAGATCCTCGACGGGCTGGCCGGCGAGGCCGAGGTCGTCGTGCGCTACCAGGGCGGCGGCAACGCCGGGCACACGGTGATCGTCGACGGGACGAAGTACGTGTTCCACCACGTGCCGACCGGGATCCTCTACCCGGGCGTCCTGTGCGCGATCGGCAACGGGACGGTCGTCGACGTGCCGGCGCTCGAGGTCGAGCTCGACGAGCTGCGCGGGCAGGGCGTCGACCTGTCGGGGCTGCGGATCAGCTCGCGCGCGCACTGCGTGCTCCCCTACCACCGGGCGCTCGACGAGGCGCGCGAGCAGGCGCGCGGCTCGGCCGGGATCGGCACGACGAAGCGCGGGATCGGCCCCTGCTACGCCGACAAGGCCTCGCGCACGGGGATCCGCGTCGCCGACCTGTTCGACCCGCCGCGCTTCGCCGAGCTGCTCCGGCGCAACCTCGACGAGAAGAACGCGATCCTCGTGCACCTCTACCGCACGAAGCCGCTCGAGTTCGAGCCGCTGCTCGACGAGTACCGGCGCGCGGCGGACGCGATCGCGCCCTACGTCGACGACACGGCGGCGCTCGTCCAGGCCGCGCTCGCGCAGGACAAGCGGGTCCTGTTCGAGGGCGCGCAGGGGGTCATGCTCGACCTCGACCACGGGACCTACCCGTTCGTGACCTCGAGCTCGGCGAGCTCGGCCGGGGTCGCGGCCGGGGCCGGCGTGGCCCCCGACGCGGCCGGGCGCGTGCTCGGCGTGTCGAAGGCCTACACGACGCGCGTCGGCTCGGGGCCGTTCCCGACCGAGCTCCACGGCGAGCCCGGCGAGCGGCTGCGCGCGCTCGGGCGCGAGTACGGGGCGACGACCGGGCGCCCGCGCCGCTGCGGCTGGCTCGACCTCGTGCAGCTCGGCCACGCGGTCCGGCTCACGGGCACGCGCGCGCTCGTGCTCACGAAGCTCGACACGCTCTCGGGCTACGGCCCGCTCAAGGTCGCCGTCGCCTACGAGCGCGGCGGCCGGCGGATCGACACGCTGCCCGCCGACGCGCGCGGCTGGGAGGAGCTGACGCCGGTCTACGAGGAGCTCCCGGGCTGGGAGGGCGACCTCGTGGGCACGACCGACGAGGCGAAGCTCCCCCCGACCGCGCGCGACTACGTGCGGTTCGTCGAGGAGCGGCTCGGGATCCCCGCCGTGCTCGTGTCGACCGGCCCCGACCGGCGGGCCCTGATCCAGCGCGGCGAGGTCACGGGGTTTTGAGCCCCGCGGGCCCCGGAGACGCCGCCGCGCCGGCCCCGCGTCCAGCCCGCGCGGACTTCGGCCGCCTGCCGGCGCGCGCCGACTTCGGCCGCCTGCCGGCGGCCGTGGCCGTGATCATGGACGGCAACGGCCGGTGGGCCGAGGAGCGCGGGCTCCCGCGCTGGAAGGGCCACGAGGTCGGGGCCGAGAGCGTGCGCGCGGTCACGCGCGAGTGCGCCCGGCTCGGCCTGGGCGAGCTCACGCTCTACGCGTTCTCGACCGAGAACTGGCGCCGGCCGGCGGAGGAGGTCGGCCTCCTCATGACGCTCCTCGAGCGCTACCTCGTCGAGGAGCGCGCCGAGATCATGGACAACGGGATCGTGTTCCGCGCGATCGGCGAGCTCGACCGCCTGCCCGCCTCGGTCCGCGCCGAGTACGAGCGCACGCGCGACATGAGCGCCGACAACGGCGGCATGGTCCTCCGGCTCGCGCTCAGCTACGGCGGCCGGCGCGAGCTCCTCCACGCGGCGCAGCAGGTCGCCCGCCTCGCGGTCGAGCGCGGCCTCGAGCACGCCCTCGCGCTCGAGGAGGACGACCTCCGGCGCTTCCTCTACGACCCGACCATGCGCGACCCGGACCTCCTGATCCGCACCGCGGGCGAGCTGCGCGTGAGCAACTTCCTGCTCTGGCAGGCCAGCTACGCCGAGCTCTACGTGACCGACACGGCCTGGCCCGACTTCCGCGAGGCCGCCCTGCACGCGGCCCTGCGCGCCTACGGCGCGCGGGAGCGGCGGTTCGGGCGGGTCGCGCCAGAGGCCTGATCGGGGGCGGGGGAAGGGGGGCTGGGGCAGTGAGAGTCGTCAGCTTCCCGAGCTGGGGGTCGTGAGTTCGAGTCTCATCGCCCGCCAACGAGCAACGCCGCGCCCCACATGAGCTCGTGAGGCGCGGCGTTCGTGCGTACGGACCCGCCGCTCTTCGCCACGGCCAAGGTGCAGGCCACTCGACTGGCTCGCCCAGGGCACACCAGGGCACATGGCCCGCCGCTGGCCGCGCTGGGGACGACCGTGGGCCCCCGCGTGCGTCGACTTCGGCCAGGCCAGGAGCGCGAGGCGGCCTTCGTGCAGCGCCAGCACGCAAGGACTTCTTCGGACACATGACCAGGGTCGTCCCTTCCCGTGGGGGACCTTTCCCGGGACGAAGCCCGAGGAGGGCGAACGAGGCCACCTGGCGTCCGGCGCGCGGAGCGGCTATCGGAGAGGGGCGTCGGGAAGGGGCGAGGTGACCGGGGGGGACGGCATGAGGCAAGCGGGGGGCCGCGAGGTGGTCGGCGGGACGAGGCGAGGCGGCGCGCGGGCGCTCGTGGGGCTGGTCCTCGGCGCAGCGGCGGTCGCCCTCGGCGGGCGCGCCGTGCGGGCGGACGACGGCGGCGCGGCGTGGGACCCGGCCCGGACCTGGGTCGTGTGCGTGGGCGTCCTGCGCTGGAACGACCCCGGCATGACGACCTTCCCCCAGGAGGACCGGCGCGACGCCGAGCTCGTCGCGCTCCTGCGCGAGCGCGGCGTGCCCGCCAACCGGATCACCTACCTCCAGGACGAGAAGGCCACCGCCGCAGCGGTGCGCGCCGCGCTCGACCGCGCGGCCGTCGCCACGCGGCCCGGCGACCTCCTCGTCGTCTACTACACGGGGCACGGGGCGCGCGGCGAGGACGGGCGCACCGCCTTCCAGCCGTTCGACGCGGCCAAGGCCCCCGAGACGCAGTGGTCGGTGCAGGAGATCTTCGACGCGATCGAGGCCAGGGCGAAGGCCGACCGCGCGCTGTTGATCGCCGACTGCTGCTACTCGGGAGACCTCGTGGTCGAGGCGCGCCGGCGCCCGGCCGGGCGCGTGGCCTGGTCGTGCCTCGCGTCCTCGCAGGCGAGCGAGCCCTCGACGGGGCGCTGGACCTACACCGAGCAGCTCCTCGCGGCCATGCGCGGCGAGCCGGCCTTCGACGCGGACGGCGACGGGCAGGTCGAGCTGAGCGAGCTCGCGCGCGCGGCCGAGGCCGAGATGGCCTTCGCCGAGCAGCAGCTCACCGACTTCCTGCGCGCGCCCGCCTTCCCCGACCTCACGCTCGCGCCCGCGCGCGGGCCCCGCACCGGGAACGGGCCCGAGCGCGTCGAGGCGCTCTGGAAGGGGACGTGGTACCGGGCGACCGTGCTCGAGCGCGACGGCCAGCGCGCCCGCGTGCGCTACGCCGGCTTCGGCGCCGAGTGGGACGAGTGGGTCGGACCGGACCGGCTCCGCCCGCACGCCCCCGTGCGGCACCCGGCCGGCGCCAAGGTCGAGGTGCGCTGGAAGAAGTCCTGGTACGCCGCGACCGTGCTCGAGGAGCGCCAGGGGATCCACCGGATCCACTACGACGGCTGGAGCGACGTCTGGGACGAGTGGGTGCCCGGCGACCGGATCCGCCCGCGCGGCGCCGCCGCCGAGGGCGCCCCGGGCGGCGGACGCCGCCCGGGGCGAGACCGGCGGTAGGCGCCCGCCGGTCACCGCTCCGGGGCTCAGGTGGGCGCTCGGGGCCTCGCGCCCCGGGAAGCAGCGGCGGCTCGAGCGCGAGCGCGAGCGTGAGCACGCGGCGACGGGGCGGGCGACGGGGCGGGCGACGGCCCGGGTCGCCGGCCCGGCGCGCCCGCGACGCGAGGCGCCCGAAGGCGTGGCTGGACCCGGCGCGCTGCGGCGCGCTCCTGCGGGCCGCAGCGCGCCGGGTCGCGAGGCCGGTCGTCGCGGGCTCGACGGAGAGCGCGGCCCGCGTCCGCGAGAGCGCGCCCTCGGGGCGGCCCGCGCGGCGGTCACGCGTCGAGCAGGACCCCGCCGCGCGACTCGACGGCCGCGCGCAGGGCCGGCGCCGGGACGCTCCCTGCCAGATCCCCGCGCGCGTTCACGAGCACGTCGAGCGGCGCGGGCGCGAGCGGAGTCACCCGGTCGACGGCCCACAGGATCGCGGCCCAGATCAGGTCGCGCGGGTTGCCGAACACGCCGCCGCCGATCAGCGTGAGGACCGCGCGCCGCCGCCCGAGCGCGAGCGCGCCGAGGAGCGTCCCCAGGTAGGCCGCGCGGAGCAGGTGCCCCGCGAGCGCGCGGTGCGCCGGCCCGGCGCCCCGGCTGTAGCCGCCGAGCGCGAGCGTCGACGTGAACGCCTGCGCGATCCGCGGGCCGCGCCCTTCGGGCCCCGCGAGGACCGGCCCGCCCCAGTCGTGGCCGAACACGACCTCGACGCCGGCGTGCAGGCCCACGCGCACCCGGCCGAATGGCCCCGACAGGTCGCCCGCCGCGCCCGGGTCGAGGCGGGCCGCGGCCGCGGTGGGGTCGGGGACGTCCTGCGCGCGCAGGTAGCCGTGGACCACGCGCCCCGCGGGCCCGAGCGCGTCCGCGAGCAGGTCGACCTCGCGCGGGGCCCCGTCGGGCCCGGGAGACCCCTGGACGAACGGCGCGCCGGCGGGCCCGGGCGCCCGGTAGTGGCGGAGGAACGTGCCCGGGAACGCGCTCACCGACGCGCGCGGCCCCTGCGTCGGGTCGCCCGGGTAGTCCGCCACGGGCACGAGGTGCGCGCCCGGCGCCTCGAGGCAGTTGAACTGGGACGCGACCTGGAACAGCCCCGCGCCGTCGTCGGCCGCCTGGAGCGTGCCTATGTCCGTCGTGGGGCCCGTCCCCTGGAGCACGGAGAGCGTGACGGCCGGGGCCGCGCCGGCCGGATCGGAGAGGGCCCGGAGCGCCGCGACGCGCGCGGCGAGGTCCGAGAGCGTGGGCGTCTCGAAGCGGCCCGCCGCCCAGGTCCCCACGGCGGTGACGAGCGTCGCCGGGCCGGTCGCGGGAGCGCCCGGGGGCAGCGTGGCGGGGACTCCGGATTCGGACGGAGGCTCGGGGTCGGGCCGGAGGCAACGCGCCGGGTCGGCCGCGACTTCGGACTCGACCCGCGCGAGGAGCCGGCCTACGTCGGCCCGGGAGGAGCGGGCGGAGCCGGTCGCGGCCAGGTCGCGAGCCCGGGCGAGGCCGAGGCGCTCGGGGAGGGCGTCTTGGGGCGTGGCCATGGCGCCGGGGAAAGAGGGGAGGGGAAGAGGGGAGGAAGAGGGAAGAGGGGAGGGCAAGGGCAAGGGCAAGGGCAAGGGCAAGGGGAGTGGGGCCCCTGGCCGGGGTGAGGGTGTAGCTCAGGCCTTCGCGCGGTTCTTCTCGAACCGCTCGCGCAGCGAGTCGAGCCGCGAGGACACCTTGTCCTCCATCTCCTCCGTCTCCTCGGTCACGACCGCCTCGTCGATCAGCTTGTCGATCTCGTCGTCGCTCACGAGCTCGTCGCTCTGCGCGCCCTCCATGTTCGCGACCGAGTCGTTCGTCGACTCGATCAGGAGCTCCATGGTCTGCTGCATGCTCTCGGACTGCGAGATCGCCTTCTCGCAGTTCTTGTGGATCTCGGCCAGGTTCACCGACCCGTAGCTCTCGGCGATCGCGACCGACACCGTCTCGAGCGCGCGCGCGAAGTCGGCCTGCGTCTCGGCCTGATCCTTGAGCTGCTTGAACACCTCGAGGTTCAGGAGCTGCCGCTCCATGAGCCGCCGCGTGTAGGCCGTGCGCTTCAGGTTCGCCTTGATCACGCGGAGCTGGGTCTGATCGCCGAGCTGCTTCGCGCGCTTGGCCTTGCTGATGAACTCCTTCTCCTCCTTCTCCTGCTGGCGGATCTGCTTCTTGATCCGCGAGAGGCCCTTGCGGATCTCCATCTCGCGCTCGAGGCGCCGCTCCTCGCTCGACTTGAACAGGGCCATGGGGCCTCCCTCCGCGCGCTACGCCTCGGCCGCGTCGCGCCACGCAGTGTAGCGCTCGACGTCCGCGGCCGACGTGACCGGGTGCACGTGCCTGCGCGCCCGCTCGAAGTCGTCGAGCGCGAGCGGGCGCACGCGCACCCGGTAGTCGCGCACGTGGTCGAGCCCGCGGTCGACGAGGTCGGGGAGCTCCCGGTTCTCGTCGGCGACCATGCGGTTCGTGACCTCCTTGACCAGGCTCTCGAGCTCGCGCCCCGACAGCCCGTCGGTCAGGTCGACCACGTCCTCGAGGTCGGCCTCGACCACGAAGCCCTTCTTGCCCAGGTGAATGTCCAGGATCGCCCGGCGCGTCGTCGCGTCGGGGAGCGGGATCAGGACCTTCTTGTCGAACCGCGAGAGCACGGCCGGGTCGAGGTCCCAGGGCCGGTTCGTGGCCGCGATCGTGAGCACGTACAGGTCGTCGCGCCCCTTCTCGGCCAGCCCGTCGAGCTCCGAGAGGATCGTGGAGAGGATCCGCCGCTCCGTCCCCGTGTCGCCCTCGTTGCGCGAGCCGCACAGGCTCTCGAACTCGTCGAGGAAGATCACCGCGGGCGACATGTCCCGCGCCGTCCCGTAGAGCTCGCTCAGGATCTTCGTCGACTCGCCGAAGTACTTCGACATGATCGACGAGACCTTCACGTTGAAGAACGTCGCCTGCTCGCGCTCGCTCGTCTTGAGCGCCCGCGAGGTCGCCGCCGCGAGCAGCGTCTTGCCCGTCCCGGGCGGCCCGTAGAACAGCACGTTGCGCCAGGACGCGAGCGCGAGCCCCTCGGGCTTCTTCGCGACCGAGACGCCCAGGGCGTACTTGATCTCGCGCTTCGTCTCCTCGAGCCCGCCGATCTGGTCCCACCCGATCGAGGCGTGGTGGAGGAGCCCCGTGACGGCCTGGTGGATCTCGTCGTCGTCCTTGTCGCGCTTGCCCTTGCCGCGGGCCCGCCGCTCGCCCGGGGCGCCCGAGGGCGCCGTGACCTCGCCCGAGGGCGTCGTCTCGGGCTTGGGCACGTCGCCCGCGCGGAGCGCCTTCGCGTACTCGAGGAACTTGAGCGCCTTCGCCTTGCGCGCCTGCTCGATCTTGCGCGAGGCCGACGAGACCGCGTGGCGCTCGAGCAGCCGCCCGGCGCGCTCGTAGGCGTCGGCCGCCTCGGCGTCGCGCCCGGCGTCGTAGTGGGCCTTCGCCTGCGCCTCGAGCGCCTCGATCGCCTGCGCCCGCTCTCGCCCCGCGTCGAGCTTCGCCACGGCTCAGTGCGCCTCCGCCTCGCCGGCCGCCTCGCGCTCGAGGCGGTCGCGCAGCTCGCGCTCGCGCTCCTCCGCGACCTCGGGCTCGCCGCCCTCCTCGGCCGCGATGATCTCGTCGAGCTCCGCGAGCAGCGCCTCCTTGTCGGGGTCGCGCTCCTCCGAGAGGTCCGTGTCCTCGAGCTCGACGTTGAGGTCCTCGAGCGTGGCCTGGAGCGCGTCGATGTACGCCTCCTCGTCGACCGACGCCCCGCGGAGCTTCTCGTCGAGGCCGGTCATCTGGACCTTCTGCATGAGCGCGCGCACGCGCTCCTTGTTCGAGGTCTTCTCGAGCCGCTCGAGCCCGCGCACGTAGCGCTTGAGCCCGATCGCCTCGAGGTTCAGGATCTTGCTCTCGCGGCGGGCCATGGCCTGGTCGAGCTTGATCTGCTGGAGGTCCTCCCACAGGAAGTCCACCTCCTCGCGGTTGTTCTCCTTGCGGGCCTGCTTGAGCCGCGCGAGCGCCTCGTTGCGCTTCTGCGCCAGGCGCCGCGACTCCATCTGCTTCTTGCGCCGCTCGCGCTCGACCCCCTTGAGCGCGATCTTCAGGTCGCGCGAGGTCACGTCGCGGTCGTCGCGGTTGAAGAGCCGGTCGAAGATCCCCACCGCTACGCCCCCTCGAGCCCGCGCTCGTCCTCGTCGTCGTCGCCCTCGGACTCGCCCGAGTCCTCGAGCGCGGCGAGCTCCGCCTCGAGCGCCCGGGCCTGCTTCGCGGCGAGCGCCTCGTCGATCGGGGCCCGCCGCGGCCCCGCGTCCGCCGGCGGCGGC
>JANJTH010000180.1 GCA_024711205.1 Planctomycetota bacterium
GCGCGGGGGCGGGCGGGGGCGGCCGGGGCCGCGCGGGTGGGGTCGGCCATGGTCAGCGTCCTCCCGGGCCGGGGTCGCGCGTCCGGCCGTGCAGCACGGCCCCGGGGTCGCGCTCGAGCTGCGAGGCGAGCAGGCGCACCGCCTCGGCCGCCTCGCGCAGCGCGACGACCGCCTGCCGGACCTCGGCCTCGAGCCCGCGCCCGTCGCGGGCGAGCCCCGCGACCGCGTCCCCCGCGCCGCGCACGCTGGCCGTCGTCGCGCCCACGTCCGCCGCCTCGACCGCCTTGCGGAGCGCCTCGCCCGCGCGCTCGAGCTCGCCGAGCGCGCCCCGGAGCGGCCCCCCGTCCTCGCGCACCTCCCGCCCGAGCGCGTCGAACGTCCCCAGCGTCTCGTCCACGCGCGCGAGGAGCGTCCGCGTCGAGGACGACAGCTCGGCCACGTCGGCCTTCGCGATCGCCACCTCGACCGCCTTGAGCGTCCGCTCGGCCGCCTTGAGCGTCCCCTGCGTCCGCCGAGACAGCCCCTTCGCGTCGATGTCGGTGAGCAGCCGCTCCGTCTTGCCGAGGATCGCCTCGATCTGCTTCATCGAGGGCGGCAGGCGCTCGACGACGAGCAGCGCCAGGTCCTCGATGCTCTTCAGCGTCGACGGCGCGGCCGGGATGTACTCGCGCGGCACGACGAACGGCAGCTCCGGCAGCGGGACCTTGCGCGGGTCGAACAGGTCGACGAGCAGGAACCGCACGCCCGTGATCCCCGAGGACGCGAGCTGCACGCGCACGTTCACGGGCACGAAGGGCTGCGCGGGGTCGGCGGGGCCCGCGGGGCCGCCCTCGTTGCGGCGCAGGCCGAGCCGCTCCATGGTCCGCTTGTCGAAGCGCATCACGACCTCGACCCGGCGCAGGTCGGGCGCGATCCCGATCGCCGAGACGGTCCCGATCGTCACCCCGCGGAACTTCACGGGCGAGCCCGGGTCGAGGCCCTGGACCGACTCGTCGAGGTAGGTCCGCGCCTCGATCAGCTCCTGGTCGAAGCGCGCCGCCCCGAGCCAGAGCAGCGCGCCCACGGCCACGCCCACGCACGAGACCACGAACAGCCCCAGCTTCCACTCGTTCGTCGTCTGCGACACGCAGCCTCCGCGGCCGTCAGGCGCCGGCCGGCGCCGTCGGCGCGGCCTGGCGGTTGAAGAAGCGGCGGACCCGCGGGTCGTCGCCGTGGTCGCGCAGCCAGCGCGGGTCGCCGCGCGCGATGATCCCCTGCGCCTCGCGGTCCAGCATGATGCAGCGGGTCGCGATCGCGAAGATGCTCTGCAGCTCGTGCGTGACGACGACGAGCGTCAGCCCGAGCGCGCGGTTGAGCGCGAGCAGCAGGTCGTCGAGCTCGACCGCGCTCACCGGGTCGAGCCCGGCCGACGGCTCGTCGAGGAACACGAGCGGGGGGTCGAGCGCGAGCGCCCGGGCGATCGCGGCCCGCTTCTTCATGCCGCCCGACAGCTCGTTCGGGAGGTGGTTCTCGAACCCGTCGAGCCCGACGAGCGCCAGCTTCGCGCGCACGACGGCCTCCACGGCGGCCGGCGGCAGGTCGGTCCACGTGCGCAGCGGGAGCCCCACGTTCTCGGCCAGCGTCATGGAGCCGAGCAGCGCCCCCGACTGGAACATGACGCCGAAGGCCGGCGCCGCGCCGCGCCCGACGCAGGCGTCCCGCGGCGCGCCGAGGCGCTCGATCGCGATCCGCCCGGCCATGGGCCGCTCGAGCCCGATCAGGTGCCGGAGCAGCGTCGACTTCCCGCAGCCGCTCCCGCCCAGCACGACGAACACGTCGCCGCGCGCCACGTCGAAGGACACGTCGCGCATGAGCACGCGCGCGCCCCAGCCGATCGTCAGGCCCTCGACGTGGATCACGCTCAGACCCCGTACACGTGGAACAGGACGGCGAACACGGCGTCGACGGCGACGATCGCGAACAGGCAGGTGACGACCGCCGACGTCGTCGCGCGCCCGACGCCCTCCGCGCCGCCGCGCGCGTGGAGCCCGCGCTCGCAGGCGATCAGCGCGACGATCAGCCCGAACACGCCCGCCTTGAGCAGCCCCGACACGACGTCGACCGGGTCGATCGCCTGCTGGGTCTGGACGAGGTAGGCGCGGCCCGTCAGGTCGAGCGTGAGGAGCGCGACGAACAGCCCGCCCGCGACCGCGACGAGGTCCGCGAGCGCGGCGAGGAGCGGCATGGCGACGACGAGCGCGGCGACGCGGGGGAACACGAGGTAGCGGTAGGGGCACAGCCCCAGCGTGCGCAGCGCGTCGACCTCCTCGGAGACGCGCATGGTCCCCAGCTCGGCGGCGAAGGCCGCCCCCGAGCGGCCGGCGACGATGATCGCGGTCATGAGCGGCGCGAGCTCGCGCGTCATCGAGATCCCGACCAGGTCGGCCGTGAAGATCTCGGCGCCGAACTGCTTGAGCTGCATGGCCGACTGGAAGGCCATGATCATGCCCGTGAGGAACGCGATCGAGACGACGATCGGGACGCCGTCCGCGCCGGCGCGCTCGAGCACGGCGGCCGCGTCGCGCCAGTTCACGGTCCGCGGGAAGCGCACGGCGGCCGTGGCCGCGCGCACGGCCTGCCCGAGGAAGTCGAGCCCCTCGCGGGTCTCGCGCCCGATCGCGAGCGTCGCGCGGCCCACGTGCGTGAGGATCGGCTCGCCCGCGGGCGCGGGGCGGAGGCAGGGCCGGCCCGCCCGGGCGTGCCAGGCGAGCAGCTCCGCGACGTCGGGCGCGGCGCCCGTGAACCGGACCTCGCCGCCCGCGCAGCGCGCCGCCTCGGCCGCGTGCGCGAGCATCGCGGCCGCCGCGCCGTCGAGGACCTCGACCCCGGCGAGGTCGACCTCGAGCCCGCGCGGCGCGGGCCGGGCCAGCGCCGCGCCGAGGCCGGCCCACAGCGTTGCCGCCTGCGCGAGCTCGAGCCGGCCGCCGAGGGCGAGCCGCGCCGGTCCCTCGGGCGGGTCGTCACGGCGCAGGAGGAACGGCGGCGCGGGGGCGGGCTCGGTCACGGGCGGGGCATGTTGGCATACGGCCCGCCGCCCCGGGCGGAGACCGCCCGGGGCCGGCGGCGCCGAGCAGGGGCCGCCCCCCCGCGCGGTATGCTCCACCCCGTCGGCCGCGCGGGGCGGCGGCGCCGGTCGGAGGGCCCGGGTGGCCGACTCGTCCGCCTTCGACTTCACGGGCTGGGGGGCGGGGGCGCCGCCCCACCGCACCGAGCTCCTCCCGGCCGCGGACCTCGCGGTGACGCCCACGCCCGACCGGCGGACGGGGGCGCCCGTCCCCGCGGGCCGCGAGCTCCACCGCCCCGACCCCTGCGGCCCGGACGCCGGCGCCAGCTCCGGGCTCTCGCGCGAGCTCGTCGAGCAGGTCAAGCGGCGCCTGGGGCTCCTCGCCGCCGTGTTCGCGCTCTCGATCGCGGGCGTGCTCGGGCTCGAGCTCGCGCTCGTGCGCGTGCTCGGCTGGCCGGCCCCGCCCTACTTCGACTTCCGCGCCGGCGCGCAGCTCGGCCTCGTCGCGCTCTCGGTCGCCGTGGTCCTGCTCGCGCGGAGCCCCCGCGTGTGCCCCTACCGGATGCTCGTGCTCGGGCTCGGCTACCAGGTCGTGGGCGCCCTCCTGATCGCCCAGATGGCCCTCGTCGACCCCGCGGCGCTCGGGCGGTTCGACCTGGGCACGATCTCCTGGCTGTGCGTGTGGATCACGCTGTTCCCGCTCGTCGTCCCGGCCACCCCGGGCCGCGCCGCGCTCGCGGGCCTCCTCTCGGCCTCGGCCCCGCCCCTCGTGCTCGGGCTCCTGCGCCGCGGCGAGCCCTGGCCCGAGGCGCCCGTCCTCGTCGGGCTGTTCGTCCCCAACTACGTCGCGGCGGGGATCGCCATCGTCCCGGCCGTCGTGCTCCACGGGCTCGGGCGCCGCCTCTCGCAGGCCCGCAAGGAGCTGCGCCAGCTCGGCAGCTACCGGCTGCTCGCCCCGCTCGGCAAGGGGGGCATGGGCGAGGTGTGGCGCGCCGAGCACGCCATGCTCGCGCGCCCGGCCGCGATCAAGCTGATCAAGCCCGAGCTGCTCGGCGACGACCTCGAGGAGCGGCGCACGGCGGTCGCCCGGTTCGAGCGCGAGGCGCGGGCGACGGCCGCGCTCCGCTCGCCCCACACCGTGAACGTCTACGACTTCGGGCAGGCCGACGACGGCGTCCTCTACTACGTCATGGAGCTGCTCGACGGCCTCGACCTCGACTCGCTCGTGGCGCGGTTCGGCCCGGTCCCGGCCGGGCGCGTCGTGCACCTGCTCCAGCAGGCCTGCTGCTCGCTCGCCGAGGCGCACGCGGCCGGCATGGTCCACCGCGACATCAAGCCGGCGAACCTCTACGCCTGCCGGCTGGGCGTCGTGCACGACTTCGTGAAGGTCCTCGACTTCGGGCTCGTCTCGCTGCATCGCCGGGCCCAGGCGGCGAGCCAGGACGTGCGGCTCACGGGCGAGGGGTTCATCGTGGGCACGCCCGCGTTCATGGCGCCCGAGACCGTCTCGGGCGGGCAGGTCGACCACCGGGCCGACATCTACGCGCTCGGGTGCGTCGCCTACTGGCTGCTCACCGGGCGGCACGTGTTCGAGGGCGACACCGCGATGCGCGTCCTGATCGACCACGCCAAGACCCCGCCCGAGCCGCCCTCGCGCCGGTCGACCCAGCGGATCGGCACGGCGCTCGAGCGGGTGATCCTGGCCTGCCTCGCCAAGGACCCGGCCGAGCGCCCCCAGTCGGCGCTCGAGCTCTCGGAGCGGCTCGGCGACGCGCTGCCCCCCGAGGAGCGCTGGACCGAGCGCCACGCCCGGACCTGGTGGGAGGTCCACCGCCCGGCCGAGGCCCCGCCGACGCCCCCCCCGCCGGACGAGCGGTCCGACGCCGCGCCGACCGAGCCGCCCCGGCCGCGACCGGAGACGGTCGAGACGGTCGAGTCGGCCCGCCCGCCGGGGTGAGGGGCGGGTCAGGAGTCGAGCGTGAAGCGGATCACCCGCTTCTCGACCTCGGTGAACACACCGCGCGCGGGGCCGTCGAGCGCGTCCTTGAACACGACCCGCCGCTTGCCGCCCTCGTAGTGGTAGAGCGCGCGCGCCGGGCCGATCTCGGCGTCGTAGGGCTGCTCGGTCCAGGGGAGCCGCTCGAGGCCGAGGCGCTCGAGGTCGAGCAGGAGCCCCGTGAGCGCGGCGCGGCGCGCGCGGAGCACCGTGACGCGCGGCGAGCTCTCGCGCTGGAAGTGGGCGTTGTCGGGGTCGCTCGAGACGACGATCGCGGCGGCCTGCGTCTGGTCGCGCCGCCCCCGCTCGGTCACGTAGACGAGCGTCGCCTGCCGGCCCTCGCTCGTGTCCTGCCAGGCCCCCGGCGGCTGCGTGGGGTCCGCCCGCGGCGGCTCGGCCGGGGCCGGGCGCGTCGCGGGCGCCGCGGCCGGCGCCTC
>JANJTH010000217.1 GCA_024711205.1 Planctomycetota bacterium
CGCCGGCGCGCACGCGCCGTCGCCTGGCCGCCCCTCGCGCCCGCGCGGGCGCGGCCCCGGCTTGCCGGGCGGCGCTCCCCTGCATAGCGTCGGGCGCCGGACAGCGCGAGGTGGCGTGGCGGACCTAGCGCTGCACGAGGCGGCCCCCGCGCGTCGGGACAAGGGAGGCACCATGACGATCGTCTGCCGGCTGCTGCGCGTCGCGCCGGCCACCGAGAGGGCCCTTCGGAGCGGCGAGTCGACGCTCGAGGCGGCGGCGGCGAGCTCGAAGGACACCTCCGACGTCTATCGCTACTGGGACGGCGTCTCCGCGCTGCTGGGCGCGCACGCGCCGGGCAGCGCCGCCGCCCGGTGGCGCCACCTGGGCGTGGCCGTGGGGCCGGGGCGCGCGCCGCTCCCGCCCGCGCAGGCGCTCGCCCCCGCCGAGGTCGCCGAGCTCGCCGCGGCGCTCGCGTGCATCGCGCCCGACGACCTCGCGCCGCACTACGACGCCGAGCGGCTCGACGTCGCGGAGACGTACCCCGCGTGCTGGGCCCGCTGGGAGGAGACGTTCGACCCGCTGGGGCAGCTGCTCGAGCACTACCACTTCCTCCGCCAGTTCGCGGCCGGCGCGGCGGCGGCGGGGGAGGCGGCCCTCTTCGTGTACGAGGACGACGGCGACGAGCCCTGGGTCGACGACGACTGACGCGCGCACGTGCCCCGGGCTTCCGACCGGGGCGGGCCCCTGCGTCGGGTATCTTCTCGCCCCGACCTGACGCCGCGGCCTCCGCGCGCGGCGGCCGGCCGCACGGAGGTCCCCATGTCAGGCCCCACGGCGAGCGCGCACCCGACCAGCGAGGACGAGCTCCAGGCGGTGATCGCCCGCCTCGACCGCGCGCTCGCGGGCGGCCCGGCGGTCGCGGTCGCGGCGCGCGCCGAGCGCGCGGAGGTCTCGCCCGACCTCCGCGACCGCTGGCGCAAGCTGTGCGAGACGAGCGCGCTCCTGAACACCATGCGCAACGACTTCGAGACGGTCCTCGAGACCGTCCTCGACACGGCGATCTCGCTCACGCGCGCCCGGCGCGGGCTCCTGTTCCTCAAGAACGAGGACGGCGGGCTCGACGTGCGGCTCGCGCGCGACCACCGGCGCGGCCCGGTCGCCGCGCCGCACGACGTGCCGCGCTCGATCGTCGACCGCGTGGTCGAGCGGGCCGAGCCCGTGATCCTGCCCACGATCACCGAGCGCGAGGCGGGGCTCGGGGCGAGCGTCCGCAACCTGGGCCTGCTCTCGGCCATGTGCGTCCCGCTCTCGGCCGGCGCGGCCCCGCCGCGACGCGAGGGCGAGCCCGAGCCGACCGCGGAGCGCCGGCGCGTGACCGAGCGCGCCCGGGACGAGCTGCTCGGGTGCATCTACCTGGACAGCAACGCGCACACCTACAGCTTCCGCGAGGAGGACCTCTACCTGTTCCTGATCCTCGCCAACCACGCGACGACGGCGCTCCTCAAGGAGCGGCTCTACCGCCAGGCGATCACGGACCCGCTCACGCGCCTGTTCTCGCGCGGCCACTTCGAGCGGACGCTCGCCGAGCAGGTGCGCCGCTTCGACGCCGCGCGCGCGCCCTTCTCGCTCGTCATGTTCGACCTCGACCACTTCAAGGAGATCAACGACGGCCGCGGGCACCTCGCGGGCGACGCCGTGCTGCGCGAGGTCGCCGACCTGCTCAAGAACGTCGTCCGCCAGGACGACCTCTGCTTCCGCTACGGGGGCGACGAGATCGCGATCCTGCTCCCCGACACGGACGCCGCGGGCGCCCTGACCGCCGCCCAGAAGGTCCTCCGGGCCACGGTCGAGCACCGCTTCTCGGACGGGGTGCGGGCCACCGCCTCGCTCGGGACCGCCTCGTGCCCGACCCACGCCACGACCGGGCACGAGCTCGTGCGGCGGGCGGACCAGGCGCTCTACCGGGCCAAGACGAACGGGCGGGCCCGCGCCGAGCCCTGGACGCCCGAGCTGGGCAACGTGACGCCGCGCGAGGACCGGCTGGCGGGGATCATCACGGGCAACCACGCGCGCGACTACGCGAACGTGGCCGTGCTCGTCGAGGTGTTCGACGCGATCGCCCGCGCGCAGGACGTCCACGAGGTGCTCACGCTCGCGACCGACAAGGCGCTCGAGGCGGCCGAGGCCGAGCGCGGCGCGATCATGCTCGTCGACCCGCAGGGCGCGCTCGGCACGATCGTCGCGCGCGGGCGGCACCGGACCTCGCTCGAGCTCAAGGAGCGGTTCAGCCGCTCGGTCCCCGAGCGCGTGCTCCGCACGGGCGAGCCCGTGTTCGTGGTCACGGGCGACGCGCCGGACCCCGGCAACGACTCGCTCCGCGAGCTCGGGCTGCGCACGGTCCTCTGCGCCCCGCTCGTGACGGACGCCGGCCGGATCGGCGTGCTCTACGCCGACGCGCGCCGCGGGGCGCAGGAGCTCCACGAGCAGACGCTGCCGTTCTTCGCGGCGCTCGCCCGGCACATCGCGCTCGCGGTCGAGAACGCGCGCCTGCGGGCGCGGCTCGCCGTGGCGGGCTCGTGAGCGGCGCCCCGGGGAGGGGCGGTCCCGCCGCCGCTGCCTGGGGGCCGGGGCGGCGCGAGGGGGAGGTGCCTGCGTGAGCGGTTCGAGCGCGGAGACGTCGATCGACGAGGTCGCGGACGGGGTGTATCGGGTCCACACCCCGGTGCCGCCGGGCCTGCTCCCGGGCGGGTTCTCCTTCAACCAGTACCTGGTCGTGGACGCGGAGCCCCTCCTGTTCCACACCGGCCCGCGCAAGCTGTTCCCCGCGGTCCGGCGCGCGGTCGAGCGCGTCCTCCCGCTCGAGCGGCTCCGCTGGGTCGGCGTATCGCACGTCGAGGCCGACGAGTGCGGGGCGCTCGAGCCGCTGCTCGCCGCGGCCCCGGGCGCGCGACCGCTCGGCAGCCGCGTCGGCGCGCTCGTGTCGCTCGGCGACCTGTGCGACCGCGAGCCTCGCGGGCTCGCGGACGGCGAGCGGCTGTCGCTCGGGTCGCGCGAGGTGACCTGGCTCGACGCGCCGCACGTCCCGCACGGGTGGGACTGCGGCTTCCTGCTCGACGAGCGGACCCGGACGCTCCTGTGCGGCGACCTGTTCACGCAGCCGGGGGCCGAGCACCCGCCGGTCGTCGAGGCGGACGTGCTCGGGCCGAGCGAGGCGTTCCGCCGCGCCATGGACTACTTCGCGCATGCGCCGCACACGCGGGCCGTCCTCGAGCGGCTCGCGGCGACCGCGCCGACGACGCTCGCCTGCATGCACGGGAGCGCCTGGCGCGGCGACGGGGCCGCGCTGCTGCGGGGGCTCGCGGACGCGCTCGGCGCCTGATGGGCGCCCGCGGCCCGCGCAGGTCCGCGGGCGCCCCGTCACTCCTCGCCCGGGAGCAGGCGGGCGCGCTCCCGCGCGGCGGCCTCGGCGGCGCGCTCGCCGCGGTCGAGCGGGCGGAGCACGAGGCGGCCGCGGTAGACGCCGGCCGGGAGCGCCGTCGCGAGCCAGCCCTGGCCCACGCGGCAGCCGGCCACGTCGAGGAGCGTGTGGACCTGTTCGCCTAGCCGCCAGGCGAACAGGCCGTTCTCGAGCAGGCCGGCGCCCGCGCTGCGCGAGCGCGCGGGCGAGGCCTGCCGGGCCCAGTCGGGCGCGACGAGCAGGAAGCGGTCGCGCGGCGCCTCGTAGACGAGCCAGTCGGCGAACGGCCCCGCCTCGAGGGTCGTCCAGGGGCCCTGGGCGCGCCGCCGCGCGCGCAGGAGCCGCGCGACGTCGCCGTCGTGGACGAGGTGCACGACGGGCTCGGCGCCCAGGCCCGGGGCCCCCTCGACGAGCGGGAGCTCGTGGTCGCCCGAGAGCCCGGCCCACACGCGCGCGCCCGGGGCGTCGTCGAGGCGGACCCAGGCGAGCGACGCCCGCCGCACGGGCAGCGGCCGGGCCAGGCGCGTCCGCGCGTCGACCGTGACGCGGCCCGTCCGCAGGTCGACCTCGAGGTCGAGCGTCGTCGTCACGAGGTCGGCCGGCGGGCGCGCCGCCGCGGGCAGGAGCCCGAGCAGGCGCGCGGCCACGGGCCCGCAGGGCGTGACCGACGTGGCGCGGTACTCGGCCCGGACCCAGGCCCGGTCGACGCCCTCGACGAGCTCCGCGCGCGCGAGCCCGGCGGCCTCGATCCGGAGGCCCTCGAGCGGCGGCACGCGCGGGAAGCCGTCGAGGAGCGCCTCCTCGACGTGGAGCGCCGGCTCGACGACGAAGGCCTGCTCGCGGAGCCGCGCGACGAGGCGCGGGCGGTCGAGGCTGAGCAGGACCTCCGTGCGCACGCCGTGGAGCTCGACCGCGCGCGCCTGGCGCCGGACGCGCAGGAGCGGGCGCCGCACGCTCGGCGCCGAGGTCACCGGGGCGACGTCCGCGTCGAGCGGGAGCGGCCGCGCCCCCCCCTCGGGCGGGCGCCACGGGCCCGGGACCGCGGCGGCGACGACCGCGGCGAGCAGGCACGCCAGGCGC
>JANJTH010000236.1 GCA_024711205.1 Planctomycetota bacterium
CGAGCGCGAGCGCGCCGCGGCCGAGCGCGCGCGCACGGCCGAGGCCGTCCGCGGCCTCGAGGCGGCGCTGGCCGCCGAGGCCCGCGCCCGCGCCGCGTTCGAGGAGGAGGTCCGCCGCCGGCTCGACGTGCTCGAGCGCAACACGGCGCCCGAGCGGTAGCCGGCGCGCGCGTCAGAGCGCCGGGATCATGGCCCGCAGGCGCTGGAGGCCCAGCTCGACCTCCTGCGCGGGCGGCCCGAAGCTGATGCGCACGTGGCGGCCGAAGCGCGAGCCGCGCGTCCCCGGGCGGCGCTTGCCCGGGTTCACGTCGAAGAACTCGCCCGGCACGCAGATCACCTTGCGCTCGAGCGCGCGCCGGAAGAACGTCATGCCGTCGTCGTAGGGCGGCGGGAGGTCCTCGAGCGACGCCCAGAGGTAGAAGGTGCCCTCGGGGGCGTGGTCGACGCGCAGCCCGATCGCGCGGGCGGCCTCGAGCGCCTGCGCGCGCTTGGCGAGGAACGCCCGGCGGATCGCGCCCGCCTCCTGGAGCACGTGCGCGGGCTCGAGCAGGGGGAGGGCGGCGTGCTGGAGCGGGAGCGCCGCCCCGCCGTCGAGGAAGCTCCCGGCGCTCGCGAGCGCCTCGATCACGCGGCGCGGCCCGAGCGTCCAGCTCAGGCGCCACCCCGGGTAGCGCCAGTTCTTGGTCAGCCCGTCGATCACGATCACCGGGTCGCGCTCGACGTCCTCGACCATCGCCGCGGCGCTCGAGGGCCCCGGGGCCTCGTCGGTCCAGGCGTAGTGGGCGTAGAACTCGTCGAAGATGAGCGTGCAGTCGAGCTCGCGCGCCGCCTCGACCCAGCCGCGCAGCGCGTCGCCGCGCAGGTGCTCGCCGGTCGGGTTGCAGGGGTTGCTGCGGAGCACGGCGCCGAGCCCGCGGCCGACGACCTCCCGGCGCAGGTCGGTCGCGTCGAAGCGGTAGCCGCGCTCGCGGTCGAGCAGGATCGGGATCGGGCTGAACAGGCGGAAGTTGCCCAGCAGCTCCTCGTAGGCCGTGTAGTCGGGGAGGAAGTGCCCCAGGTTCACGTTGCCGAGCGCGGCCACGGCGCGCGTGAGCGCCAGCCGGCCGCCCCCCGCGATGCACACGTTCTCGGCCGAGTACTGGCTCGGGAGCCCGCGCCGGTAGAGCCGGTTGTAGAGCGCGGCGACCGCCTCGCGGAGCGCCCAGTCGCCGGCGACCGGGCCGTAGCGGTTGTGGGCGGGGTCGATCGTGATCGCCGACACGCGGGGCGGCGCGCCCTCGAGCGGGCCGGTCTCGGGCGAGCCCTGCCCGAGGTTGGCCCAGCCGGGGTCGCCCGGCTTGTAGCCGCGCGCGGCGGCCTCCGCCGTCACGTAGATCACCCCCGTGCGGGGGACGGGCCGGAAGGCGCCGGGCGTGGGTTCGGACATGGGCGCGAGTTTCTAGCGCGCGATCTGCTCGCGCAACCGCCGCGCCTGGGCGGCGAGCTGCGGCGGGAGCCCCGGGGTGGCGAGCAGGCGGTCGAGGTCCTCGAGCGCCCCGGCCGGATCGCCGGTCTTCGCCTGGAGGCGGGCCACCTCGAGCCGCAGAAACGGGGTGGGTGGCGGGACCTTCGAGCGCCCCTCCCGGGCGGTCCGCAGGGCCTGCTCGAGGTCGCCGGTGGACTCGTGGGCGCGGGCGAGGTTGAGCCAGGTCCCCTCGACCCGAGGGTCGAGCTCGATCGCCCGCGCGAAGGCGGCGAACCCGTCGCTCACCTCACCGCGCCCCACGAGGACGGCGCCGAGGAGGCCCCAGGCGGCGCCGCTCTTGGGGGCGAGGCGCGTCAGCGCCTCGAGGTCCTCGCGGGCGCCATCGAGGTCGTCCCGCGCGAGGCGGAGCGGCGCGCGCCGCTCCCGGAACCGGACGTCGTCCGGCCTTCGCTCGACGCCGCGTGACAGCCACCGCTCGGCCTCGTCGGGGCGCTGCAGGCTCACGAGCGTCCCGGCGACCCCGAGGAAGTCCTGGTCCTCGAGCGCGTCGGGGTCCCGCTCGAACGCCCGGGCCAGGTCCTCGAGGCCGCCCTCGAGCGCGCCGATCCGCAGGCGAACGACCCCGCGGAGGCGCGCGAGCAGCGCGTCGTCCGGGCGGCGCTCCAGCGCGCGCGTGAGCCAGGCCTCGGCGTCTGCGGGTCGGTGAAGCGACACGAGCGCCTCCGCGGCGCGGGCGAGCTCGGCGGTCGTCAGGCCATCCGGCGCGAGCTCGCGCACGCGGGCCAGGTCCGCGGCGCCGCCCGCGAGGTCGCCCCGCCGCAGCCGCACCACGCCGCGCAGGCGCAGGATCGCCGGGTCGTCGGGCCGGATGCGCGCCGCCGCGTCCGCGTCGACGAGGGCGCGCTCGGGGTCGTTCTGCACCTCGAGCAGGAGCCGCGCGCGCCCGACGAGGTGCTCGAGCGCGTCGGGCTGCGCGGCGAGCGCGCGCGCGTGGTCCTCGAGCGCGCCGCGGGGGTCGCCCGTCGCGCGGCGGAGGCTCGCGCGGCGGGCGAGCGTCGCCAGGTCGTCGGGCGCCAGCGCGACGAGGAGGTCGAGGTCCGCGAGCGCCGCCTCGAGGTCCCCGAGCGCCTGGCGGGCCTCGGCGCGCCCGGCGAGCGCCGCGCGCTCCCCGGGGTCGAGCGCGAGGGCCGCC
>JANJTH010000241.1 GCA_024711205.1 Planctomycetota bacterium
CCGCCTGGCGGCGCTCCACGACGCCGCGGGCGACCGCGCCCGCGCGGTGGCGGCGGCGCGACGCGCGCTCGCGCTCGCCCCGGGGGACCCGGGCGCCCTGAACGACCTCGCCTGGTACCTCGCGAGCGACCCGGGCCGGGCCGACGAGGCGCTGGCCCTCGCGCGGGAGGCCCTCGCGCGCGCGCCGCGCCACCCGTCCGTCCAGGACACGCTCGGCTGGCTCCTGCTCCAGCGCGGCGAGGTGGCCGAGGCGACGCCGCTCCTCGAGGCGGCGGCGCGCGCGCGCCCGCTCGACCCCTCGCTCCGCGCCCACCTGGCGCGGGCGCTCCTGGCCCAGGGCCAGCCCGAGCGGGCGCGCAACCACCTCGAGGTCGCGCTCCTCTCGCCGCGCTCGTTCCCCGAGCGCGGCGAGGCGGCCGCGCTCCTCGCCCGGCTCCAGGCAGACGAGGCCCGCTGAGCGGCCCTGCCTGCGCGCTGGCACCGGCCGCACCAGGGCGAGGCGGACCCCCGATGACCTGCCCCTGGCAGGGGCGACCCGTCGTCGCTACCCTGCGACCGGAGCCGCACATGCGCGTCCGATTCCGCTCGTTTCCGCTCGTCCTGCTCGTGGCCTGGGCCTCGGCGCCGGTCGTTCGCGCCGCCCCCTACGACACGACGCCCGGCAACTTCTGGTCCCAGACGTTCGTCACGGAGTACCAGCCGAACGTGGTCAACCTCTGGACGAGCCACCCGTCCGGGTTCAACGGGTTCGGGACGTTGCCCGCGGGCTGGGTCTACCAGCAGGCCTCACCGAGCGCCCAGTTCGCGCAGCTCTACACGACGGGTCCGTACGGGGCGGGGAACCTTACCTGGCAACAGTATTTCTACACGCCAACGAACCCGCCTGGCGGGTTCGCCCTCGACTGGCAGGAGGTGAGCTACGACTGGTCCACGGGGACCGTGGTCGGCGGGACCGCCGGGAGCCTGAACCGGAGCGGGGCGTCCTGGAGCCTCGGGACCTACGGGGCCGCGGGCGCGCCGATCACGCTCGGGGGGCAGCCCGTCCTGCTCGCCCCCGTGCCCGAGCCGGGCACGCTCGCGGTGTTCGGTCTGGGTGCGCTCGGGCTCGCGGCCGCGCGCGCCCGACGCCGGCGCGCCCGCGCCGCCGGCTGAGCGCGGTCCCGGTCGGGCCCCGTGGAGTCCGGCTCCGCGGCGCCGGAGGTGGCCGCGCCCTGCGCCTCCCGGGTGACCCCGGTCGCCGCGGGCCTCCTGGCTGCGACCTGGCTCGGGCGCGCGGCCTGGGTCGCCCTCGGCGGCCTGTTCCTGGTCAGCCTGCCGCGCCTGGCCTCGCGCTGGCTCCAGGCGGGGAGCGCGTTCGAGCACGGCCCCCTCGCGGTCGTCGCCGGCCTGTGGCTCCTCGTCCGGAGCCGGACGGCAGCCGGGGCGCCGCCCGGCGCCGGGGCCGCGGCGGCGGGCGTGGGGCTCGCGCTCGCAGGCGCCTGGCTGCACCACGCCGCCGCCCGGGAGCGCCTCCCCGGGCCCGAGGGGCTCGGGCTCCTCGCCGCGCTGCTCGGGCTCGTGACCCTGACCCGGGGCGCGCGGGCGCTGCGGGCCGCGGCGCTCCCCGCCGCGCTGCTCGCCTCCGCCGTGCCCTGGCCCGCCCTCGTCGTGACGCCCGCGTCGGCGGCGCTCCGCGAGCTCGCGACGACGCTCGGCGCGCTGGCGCTCGAGGGCGCCGGGGTGGCGTTCGTCCGCGACGGCCACATCCTGCGCCTCTCGACGCAGGACCTGCACGTCGACGACGCCTGCGCCGGCCTGCGCGGCCTGCTCGGGATCTTCGCCTTCGCGCTCCTCGCCGCCGCCCACGCGGCGACCCGGGGACGGGCCGCCGCGGCGCTGGTCCTCGCCGCCCCGGTCGCGGTGCTCGGCAACGTGCTCCGGCTGCTCGTCCTCGTCGGCTGCGCGCTCGGACCCGGGGTGCCCGACGGCTGGCGGCACGAGGCGCTCGGCCTGCTCGTCTACCTGCCCGCCCTCCTCCTGCTCGCCGCCGTCGCGGCGCCCGAGGGCCCAGCGGCCAGCGACCTGACGGCCGAGGGCTCGCCGGCCGAGGGCTCGCCGGCCGGGCACGCCGCCGGGCGCACGCCGCCGCGGCACCTGGCGGCCCTGGCCGCGACCTCGGTCGCGTTCGCCGCCGCCGCGGGGACGCTCGCGCGCGCTCCCGCCCCGTCGGTGGAGCGGCGCGGGCCGGCGTCCGCCCCACCCTCCGGGGCGGCGGTGCCGCTCGCCTTGCCCGACGACCTCGAGGCGCGCCTCGCGGGGGCCCGCGTGACGGCCCTGCGCCTCCGGACCGGACCCGACCGGGCGCCCGTGGACGTCTACGTGATCGAGGCGGGCGACGACCTGGGCGCGATCGGCCATCCCGCGGAGGGCTGCCTGCCCGGGGCCGGGTGGCATCTCGAGGCGGCGCGCAGCGCGACGCTCGACGTTCAGGGCGCCGAGGCGACGGTCCGGGTCACGCAGCACGTGCGCGCGGGCGAGCGCCTCGCGGCGGTCACGACCTGGTCGCTCGACGGGCGCTGGACCGTGCCCCCGGCGGGCTACGCCTGGAGCGCCGACCTGCTCCTCCGGCGCCTCCGGGGCGCGCCGCTCCGCGAGGCGGCGATGCTGCGCGTCACCGGCCACGCGCCGGAGGACGAGGTCCTCGAGGACGCGCGGCGCCTGCTGGCCTCGCGCTGGCCGCGGTGAGCCGGGGCGCCCGCCGGCGTCACGCCCCCCGGACGACCGCCTCGAGGCGCGCGAGCACCGCGTCGGGCGTGAGGCCCGTCGTGTCGACCGCGTGCGCCTCGGGCACGCGCACGAGGGGGCCCACGGCCCGCGACGCGTCCCGGCGGTCGCGCAGCGCGATCTCCTCGCGCAGGACCTCGAGCGGCGGGGCGCCCGCCCCCAGGTCCCGGGCCCGCCGGCGCGCCCGCTCCTCGACCGAGGCGTCGAGGTAGATCTTCACGCGCGCGTGCGGGAACACGACCGAGCCCAGGTCGCGCCCCTCGGCGACGACGGGCCGATCGGACGCCGCGGCGACGCGCCGCTGCTGCGCGACGAGCACCTCGCGCACCCCGCCGTCGTCCGCCAGGTGGTGGATCGCGTTCGTGACCTCGCGCGTCCGCACGGCCTCCGTCACGTCCTCGCCATCGAGCAGCACCCGGCACGCCCCGGCCGGGTCCGAGGGGTGCGGGGCGAGCCCGACGTGGACGTCGCGGGCGACCTCGCGCCGGGCCTCGGCGCAGGCGAGGTCGATCCCCCGCCGGAGGGCCGCCAGCGTCAGCGCGCGGTACATCGCGCCCGTGTCGAGGTAGGTGCCGCCGAGCCGCGCCGCGAGGCGGCGCGCCAGCGTGCTCTTGCCCGCCCCGGCTGGCCCGTCGATCACGACGAGCAGCGGACCTGCCCCGTCCGACGTCCCGGGCGCCGCGCGCTCCATGGTCGGGTCGGGACCGGCCTCAGCGGGCGTCGACGGTCCGCGTGCAGCGGAACCCGATGACGTCGTTCTTCTCCTTCTTGTTGGCCCAGTTCGTCGCCCAGCCCGCGAGGTACTCGGGGAGGCCGGGGTCGACGTAGCTGCCGCCCTTGAGGATCTGCGCCCCCTCCTCGTCGGGGTAGGACGTGTTCGTCCACTCCCACACCGTCCCCGACATGGCGCAGCAGCCGAACGGCGAGGCGCCGGCGCGCTCGTAGCGCTTGGGCGAGAGCAGGCGCGGGTCGGCGCCCTCGAGCAGGAAGTTCCCCTTCTCGGCGCTGGGCGGGTCCTCGCCCCAGGGGTAGGTGTTGCCCTTCGGGCCGCGCGCGGCCTTCTCCCACTGCTCGGCGGTCGGCAGGGCCTTCTTCGCCCACTTGCAGTACTGGAGCGCGTCCATCCACGACACGCCGGTCACGGGGAGGTCGTCCTGCGCGAGCTCCGGGCTGCGGTTCCACAGCTCGGGCGTGCGGTACTTCGTCTCCTCGATGAACTTGCGGTACTCGGCGTTCGTGACCGGGTACTTGTCCATGTAGAACGCCTCGAGGACGACCTGCTTGCCCTCGGGCCCGAACGGGAACGGGCCGCCGGGGACGATCACCATGCCCTCGATCGCGGGCAGGTCCGTCTTGACCGCGAGCACCTTCTCGGCGAGGCCCTCGCGCTCGATGATCTCGCAGACGTCGGCGAACCGGTCCTCGATGACGTCCCACTCGGTCTCGCCGGAGACGTTGCGGTAGGTCTCGAAGACCTCCTTCGCCTTGACCAGGTAGCGGGCCCGGTTCAGCTCGTCGGAGAAGGCGCGCTCGTAGAGGAGGATCCCGTAGTAGAAGCACTCGTCGTCCGTGTTGAGCGGGTGCTTCCCGTAGTAGTCCTCGAACAGCTTGAGCGCCTGCTCCTCGTCGACGTCCCGCTTGGGCTTCTTGTTGTCGATGTAGCGCGCCCACACGTACTCGCAGACGAGCTCGCGCGACACGGGCAGCTTCTCGACCATCTCGTTGACCTTCACCATGAGGGACACCATTCTAGGCTAGCTCGGCCGCTCGTAGACGACGATCTCGCCATCGAGCCCGGGGACGACGAGGCGTCCCAGCCGGCGGCTGAAGCCCATGCGGACCATGAGCTGCTCTTCGTAGCCCTTGACCGCCTGCGGCCCGACGCCGTTGAGGTTCAGATACGCGCGGTCGCCGCGCCACTGGAACGGGGTACCGGCACCGCCGGCGACCCACCGATTCATCTTGTCGAGGCCCTTCGCGTAGTCGTTGTCGCGGTTGTCGAACACCTCGATCAACACGCGCGCGAGGCCGGCCGGGACGTGCCGCCGCTCGTCGAGGAGCCGGACGGCCAGGGACTCGCCGCCGTCGGCGGACGCGTCGCCCGCGGGCTCGCCGCCGGCCGGCGCGGCCTGCGTCGACCCGTTGAGCGACCCGTTGCGCGCGCCGTGCGGGCGTTGCGCCGCGCCGGAGAGCTCGGCGCCCGGCGCGGGCGCGACCTCGCGCGCCGGACGGGGCGCCTCGCCGTGCTCGAGCCCCTCGTCCTCGTCGAGCGCGGGCGACGCGGTGAACGGCGCGCAGGGGCGCGCGCGCGCGGCGCTCTCGCCCGGGCCCGCGGCCGCCGGCTCGGCCGCCTCGGCCGGGCGCGGCTGCGCGCGGATCGTGAGCGCCCGGCCCGGCTCGGCCACGGCCTCGAGCAGGGCGACCTGGTTGCGGAGCACCTGCCGGAGCGTCCGGTTCAGCTCGGTCACCGAGAGGACGTCCTGGCGCTGGAGGTCGAGCTCGTCGAGGAGCGCGCGCGAGCGCTCGGCGAGCCGACGGAGCTGCTCGCGCTCGCTCACGCGCCGCCCCCCCCGCGCCGCGCGCGGGCTGGTCCCTTCGACCTGGCCTTCGAGCTCAAGACGTGACGGCTCCAAGCGCGACCCGGCGCCGGGTCCGGCCGCGCGAGGGGCGGATCGTAGCCGCGCTGGGGATGCGGGTCAATCCATTGCGTCGCAAGGTCATCCTGCGGCGATCCGCGCCGGGAGGGCGCCGCCCGGGCCGGGTCCCGCGCGGTCAGGCGGGGAGCGCGGCCGGGGCGGGCGACGTCCCCCGCGCCGCCCAGCGGGCGACGCGCGGGTCCATGACCCGCCGCCAGAGCGGCGGCACGAGCGCCACGAGGATCATGACGGGGTAGCCGGCCGGGAGCTCGGGGCCGTCGTCGAGGTGGCGGAGCGCCCAGTAGGGGCGGCTCGCGGCCGCGTGATGGTCGGCGTGCCGGGTCAGCTCGAACAGGAGGGCCCCCGACGCGCGCCGCGAGGAGTTCCAGGAGTGCCGCGCCGACACGACCTCCGGCCGCCCGTCGGGGCGCCGCGCGCGCTCGAGCCCGTAGTGCTCGACGTAGTTGATCACCTCGAGGAGGAGCACGGCGACGAGGGCCTGCCCGAGGAAGGCGACGAGGCCCGGTGCGCCGGTCGTCCAGGCGATCGCCCCCGCGACGAGGCCGAGCGCGAGCGGCATGCGGACCCGGCGGTCGCGGAGCGAGCCGCGACGGAGCCCGACGCGCGCGGCGCGCTGGCCCTCGAGGCGCCACGCGGAGGCCAGCGAGCCCCACAGCGTGCGGACGAGGAACCCGGGCAGCGGCTCGCCGAGCCGGGCGGTGGCCGGGTCCGCGCGGGTCGCGACGCGCCTGTGGTGCCCGAGCACGTGCTCCACGCAGAAGTGGGGGTAGGCGACGAGCGTCATGAGCAGCTCGCCCAGCGCCCGATGCAGGCGCGCGGGCCGGTGCATGAGCTCGTGGGCGATCGTGATGCCGCCCGCGCCGGCGACGAGGCCCATCCCCGCGGCCGCCAGGGCCCGCTCCCGGGCCGGGACGCCCGCGTCGCCCGCGTGCACGAGCGTCCAGGCGAGCAGCCCGAGCTGCGCGGGGGGCCAGAGCAGCAGCCACACGTCGTAGAGCGGGTTCCGCGCCCGGCGCGCGACCTCCGCCTCGTCGGGGTTGCGCAGGTCCGGCCGCAGGAGCGCATCGGCCAGCGGGACGAGCAGGAACACGACGGCCGGGGTGAGGAGCAGCCACGGGCCGCCCAGGTGGAGCCCCAGGGCGGCGGCGAGCGGGAGCACGTAGGCCGAGGCGAAGCGGAGCGCGTCCATCGCGAGGGACCTCCGGGCGCTCCCGCTGCAACCCGGGGGCCAGCGCCAGGCGCACCCGGCCGCCCTGGCGCGCTGTGGCGCCGCGCCCCGGGCTCCGTGTCGTCCCCGGCGACGGGTGTCGCGCGCGCGCACCGGCTGTCGCGAGCTCGCGTCGCGCCGCGCGCGGGCAGGCGCCTCGGCGCGCCGCCCGCGGGGCCCGCCGCTTGCATGCTCGGCGCGAGCATGACGACCACGACCCGACGCCCGACCGCCTGGTCTGCCCGCCTCTCGCTCGCTCCCCTGGGGCTGGCCCTCCTGCTCGCAGGGCCCGCCCGCGCCCGCGACGCGCAGCTCGAGGGGCCGCTGCCCGCCCCCGCGCGCCTGCGCGTCGGGGACTTCGTGGTCGACTGGACCCCCCGCGGCGGCGGCGCGCTGTCGGTGCGCCACACCGCCGCGCTCGACCGCGAGGCGTGGGGCTCGCGCCCCGGCCGCGGGTTCGTCGCGGCGCGGCGCTCGGACCTGGAGCTCCCCGGGCAGCGCGGGTTCTTCCGCGTCGAGGAGCGCGTGCGCGAGCGGCTCGACCGTCAGACCGTGGACCGCGTCCGGGCCGAGGGGGCCGGCGTCGTCGTCGAGGGCCGCCTGCTCGCCCCCGGCGCGCCCACGAGCGTCGGGGTCGCGGGCGTCCTGGCCGGGCGCGCGGGCGCCCCGGGCGGGGCGGACCCCGCGAACGCGCCCGGCTACCGCCTCCTGCTCGAGGCCGTCGCGCCCTCGGCCCTGCGGGTCACCCTGTCCCTGGCGTCGGGCGCGGGCGCGACGGCCGTCGAGCTCGTCGGCGCGAGCGACCCCGACGAGCGCTTCCTCGGGTTCGGCATGCAGTTCACCCACCTCGACCTGAAGGGCCGCCGGGTGCCGATCCTCGTGCAGGAGCAGGGGATCGGCCGCGGGCTCCAGCCCGTCACGGCGCTGCTCCACCTGGCCGGCGGCGCCGGCGGCGACTGGAGCACGACCTACGCGCCCGTCCCGCACTACCTGACGACGCGCCTGCGCTCGCTGTGCCTCGAGGACTCGGCGCCGTCGTTCTTCGACCTGACCGACCCCGGCGCCGCGCGGGTCGAGGTCCTCGCGCCGCGGCTCCGCGCGCGCATCTTCCACGGGGCGTCGCCGCTCGCCCTGATCGAGGCCTACACGGCGTACGCGGGCCGTATGCGGCCGCTCCCCGACTGGGCCCACGCGGGGCTGATCGTGGGGGCGACCGGCGGGACGGACCGGACCCGCGCGCTCGCGGACGCGCTCGACCGCCACGGGGTCCCGGTGACCGCGTTCTTCCTCCAGGACTGGGTCGGCGAGCGCGACACGCCGTTCGGCACCCGCCTGTGGTGGGACTGGCAGCCCGACGCCGGCACCTACGCCGACTGGCCGGGGTTCGTGCGGGAGCTGCGCGGGCGCGGGCACCGCGTGCTCGGCTACGTGAACCCGTTCCTCGTCGAGGGCCGCCCCGGCGCCCCCCGCGACCTGTGGGGTGAGGCGCGCCGCGGCGGCCATCTCGTCCCCGGCGCCGACGGCCGCCCGGTGCGGATCGGGCAGGGCGGGTTCGACGCGGGGCTCGTGGACCTGACCGCGCCCGGCGCCCGGGACTGGCTCAAGGCGCTCCTCCGCGACGAGCTGCTCGGCTCGGGCATGTCCGGCTGGATGGGGGACTTCGGCGAGGCCCTCCCCTTCGACGCGCGCCCGGCCGGCGGCAGCGCGCGCGCGCTGCACAACCGCTGGCCCGAGCTGTGGCAGTCGCTCCAGGCCGAGGTCGTGGCCGAGGCGGGGCTCGCCGACGAGGTCCTCTACTTCAGCCGCTCCGGCTACACGACCTCGCCCGGCCGGACGCGCCTGTTCTGGCTGGGAGACCAGCTCTGCTCGTGGGACCGCCACGACGGGCTCGCGAGCGCGCTGACGGGCCTCCTGTCGAGCGGGATCTCGGGCTTCAGCCTGAACCACGGCGACGCCGGCGGCTACACGAACCTCCGCCTCGGGCCGTTCGTGTTCTTCCGCCGCACGAAGGAGCTCCTCCTCCGCTGGCTGGAGTTCGCCGCCTTCACGCCCGTGCTGCGGACCCACGAGGGCCTCGTCCCCGGGGCGCGCGGCGGCCACGGGCTCGACACGGACGCGGACACGCTCGACCAGGTCGCCCGCATCACCCGGATCTTCCGCGCGCTCCAGCCCTACCGGCGCGCGCTCATGGCCGAGGCGGCCGCGCGCGGCTGGCCGCTCGTCCGCCACCCCTGGCTCCACCACCCCGAGCAGGTCGAGCTCCTGCGCGAGCGCGGGACGTTCCTGCTCGGCCCCGACCTGCTCGTCGCGCCCGTCATCGCGCCGTGCCGGCGCGAGGTCGAGGTCCGCCTTCCCCCGGGCCGGTGGGTCCACGTCTGGACGGACCAGGTCGTGGGCGACCCCGGCCGGACGACGGTCGCGCGGCTGCCCGCCCCGCTCGGGCGCCCGGCCGCGCTCCACCGCGAAGGATCGGCGGCTGGCGAGGCCTTCGTCCGGGCGCTCGCGGCCGAGGGGCTCCGCGCGCCGCGCTGACGCCACGCGGGCGCCGACGGCGGCCGGCGCGCTCCCGCTCGCGCCGTCCGCCCGGGCTCGTCAACCTGAGGTCGCATGCCCGAGGTCGCCGGCTACACGATCGAGCGCGAGCTGGGCCGCGGCGGGATGGGCGTGGTCTACGCCGCGTCGCGCGGCGCCGAGCGGGTCGCGATCAAGGTGATGACGGCCGCGGGCGCGCTCGACGCCGACGCGGTCGCGCGGTTCGTGGTCGAGGCGCGGGCCCTGGCCCGGCTCGACCACCCCGCGGTCGTGCGCTTCATCGAGGCCGGGGCGACGGGCGGCGCGCCCTTCGTCGTGCTCGAGCGCGTCGATGGGGAGTCGCTCCAGGCTCGCCTCGCGCGCGGCCCGCTGCCCCCGCTCGAGGGCGCGCGCCTCGTCGCGACGCTGGCGGACGCCGTCCACCACGCGCACCAGCGCTCGATCCTGCATCGCGACCTGAAGCCGGAGAACGTGGTCCTGCGCCCCGACGGCGCGCCGAAGCTCCTCGACTTCGGGCTCGCGCGGCTGCTCGAGACCGGGCGCGGGCCCCGCCTGTCGCGCACGGGGGAGGTGCTCGGCACCCCGCTCTTCATGGCGCCCGAGCAGGCCCTCGGCAACGTGCGCGAGGTCGGCCCGTGGACCGACGTCTACGGGCTGGGCGCCGTCCTCTACGCCTGCCTGACGGGAAGCCCGCCCGTCTCGGGAGCGTCCTTCTTCGCCGTGGTCGAGGCCGTGGTCCACGCGGCCCCCGCGCCGCCGTCCCGCCTCGCGCCCGGGCTCGACCCGGCCCTCGATGCGATCTGCCTGCGCTGCCTCGCCAAGGCGCCGGCCGACCGCTACCCCTCGGCCGCCTCCCTCGGCGCGGCGCTCGAGGAATACGTGGCGAGCGCGGGCCGTCGCGGCGCCCCCGCGCGGCGTGCCGGGGTTGGCCGGCGGCGGGCCCTCGGCGCGGCCCCGCTCGTCCTCGGCGGCGCGCTCCTCGGCGCGCTCGGCGCCGCGGGCGCCTTCACTC
>JANJTH010000244.1 GCA_024711205.1 Planctomycetota bacterium
CGGCCGCGGCGCGGCCGCGCCCGCGTGCGGCGCCCCGGTCGCGCGCGGGCGGCGCGCGCGGTCGGAGGCCTCCCCGGTGCGCGCTTCGCCGGCGGGGGCGCGGCGCTCGACGAGGCGGCGCGCGAGGTCGCGGCGGAGCGCCTCGAACAGCGTGACGAAGCCGTCGTCGCCGAGCGCCGCGCGGATCGCCTCGAGCGCCGCCCGCTCGCCGTCCGGGTCGGCGTCGCCCGCGGGCGCCGCCGGCAGGGCGGGGAGCGGGCCGTCCGCCTCGACGCCGAGCCGCTCGAGGCGGCGCGGCCCCCGGGCCCACGCCTGCCGCGCGAGCGCGACGAGCCTCGACCGCAGGCGGGCCGCGCCCTCGTCGCCGCGCGCGGACCTCGACCCGGAGCCTGGCCCGGCGCCCGGACCGGGGCGGCTCACGGCGCGCGGTGGACGACGGCGCCCGCGGCGTCGAGCAGCTCGAGCCGCGGCTCGCCCTCGCCGGTCGTCAGGCGCGCCCGCACGGCCCCGTCCTTGTCCCGGAGCGCGAAGGCCGCCTCGTCGCCGCGCGCCGTGCACACGACGAGCGGGCGCCCGTTCGCGCCGCCCACGCTGACCTCGGCGCGCTCGCCGATCAGCGTGACGGCCGCCCGCACGCCGCCCTTCGCGTCGACGAGGAGCAGGCCGGCCTCGCCCTCCTCGGTCACGCCCAGGAAGATCCGCGGCGTCCCCTGCGCGTCGGTGATCACGAGCCGCTCGGTCACGACCTCGCGCGATCGGCACCCGGCGCTCGCCGCCACGAGCGCGCAGGTCGCCACCAGCGTCGTCCAGGTCCTCGCTCGCCTCGGCATGACCTCGCTCCTTCGCGCCGGCGCTCCGGCCGCGGGGACAGAGCCTATCGCCGCGACCGGCGCGCGCACCCCGAAGTGCCCGTGCGCCGGCCGCGCGCGCACGGTGTGCCCATCGGGCTACTTCGGGCGTCCGAACTCGGGAAATCGTCCGTCATGGAAGCGTAAGACCCATGCGCGACAGCGGCTTCCGTTTGGCGCGATGGTTGCCTATTCGTCTCCCATGATCGCGACCTGGGAGCCACCGTGCATCGCCGACGTTGCAGACGTCGCGGGCATCCTCCCGGCCGCCGCTCCGGGGGTCCCCTCCCGTCGAGCTTCGCCTTCGCCGTCCGCGACCCGGGCGGCGCAACGAACTGCTTCGACCGAGGAGACACCGTGCACGCCCACCTGACCCGCGCCGTCTCGGCCGCCTGCTTCCTGCTGCTCGCGGCGGGCAGCGCCCACGCCAACGAGTTCCTCACGCAGAGCCGGAGCGACTGGTTCCGCTACACGTCGGGCAGCCGCGAGGTCCGCTCCCAGATCACCATGGAGTCGGGCGGCTGGCGCATGTGGGACCAGTTCGCGGGGCTCGGCGCGACCTGGGTGTGGTCCGACCCGCAGACCGACGAGTGGGTCTTCGTGTGGAACGGCCGCGACGCGCAGCCGCTCGGCAACCTCGCCGGCGCGGCCGGGCAGGCCTACCGGATCGACCTCGGCGGGGGCAACGTCGGCGTCGTCCGCGTGGCCGAGGTGGGCGGGCGCCTCACGACGGCCGCCGGCGCGTTCACGAACGTGACGCGCGTCGACCTCCCGGCCGGCTCGATCTGGTTCTCGCGCGGCGTCGGCGTCGTGCAGTGGTCCGAGCGCTCGAGCGCCGGCGCGACGACGACCTGGTCGCTCGCCTCGGCGCTCGTCGGCGGCCGGACCTACCCGGCCGCGGCGCCCGCGCCGACCCCGACGCCGACCCCGACGCCCGCGGCGGCCGGGCTCCGCGCGCCCGTCGAGCACGCGCCCATGGAGTCGGTCCTGTGGGCCTGCAACGACCCGTACATCGTCGTCGACACCTACGCCGGCGCGTGGCCCGGGCTCGCCAGCGCGGGCGTGCTCAGCGAGGTGATCGTCGACACGAACTACGTCGCCTCGCAGCTCCGCTACGAGATGGCCCAGCGCGGCGTCTCGCTCGACCGCGTCGAGTTCATGGTCGTCCCGCTCGACTCGGTGTGGATGCGCGACTTCGGCCCGATCGTGCTCAAGGACGCGGCCACGGGCGAGCGCGTCGTCGCCGACCTCGACTACTTCTACAACCGGCCGCGCGACGACGCGTTCCCCCAGGCCTACGCGACCTACCGCGGCTGGCGGCGCGTCCGCGTCCCGCTCAGCTTCGAGGGCGGCAACTTCGCGACGGACGGGCGCGGCCGCGTCATGACGACGACGGGCGTCCTCCGGTTCAACCGCAACAAGTCGCGCGCCCAGGTCGAGGCCGAGCTGCGCAAGCTCGGCGGCGACCAGGTCACGTTCGTCGAGCCGCTCGTCGAGGAGGGGACCACCCACATCGACATGCTCGCGAAGGTCATGACCGACGGCGCGGCGCTCGTCTCGAGCTACCCGTCCTCGCACCGGCAGGCGCGCGTCACGAACGCCGCCGCGGCGACCTTCGAGGGCCTCGGCTACCGCGTCGTCCGCCTCGAGGCGGCCCGCAACTGGGACGAGTTCGCGAGCTACACGAACTCGACGATCGCCAACGGCGTCGCGCTCGTCCCCCAGTACGGCGACGCGACCCGTGACCGCGCCGCGCGCGACGCCTACCAGGCCCTCGGCTACCGGCCGGTCGCCGTCGACTCGCGCCTCTCGATCCAGTACGGCGGCGCGATCCACTGCCTCTCCATGCAGATCCCGCGGTAGCTCCCATGAAGCCCCCCGTCGTCGCAGGGCTCGTCGCCGTCGCCTTCGCGGGCGGGGTCGCGGTCGCGACCCTGCTCGGGGGCCGGGAGGCCGGGCCGACGGCCGCGCGCGGGCCCGCCGGGACCCAGCCCGCGGGGCCCGAGGCGCCGCGCGTCGTGCAGCGGCCGGGCGAGCCGCCGGCGGCGTCGACCGGGCCCGGGGCCGGACCGGCTGGCGCGGCGACGGGCGCGGCGGGCCCCGGCGGGGCGGGCGGCGCGCCCGCGGCGACGACGGCGGCCGCCACCGAGGTGCCGCCCGTGATCCCGGCGCCGCCCCCCGGGGCGCTCGCGGAGGGGGCAGCCATGTCGCGGGAGCTCGAGGCGCGCGCGGACGGGCGCGGGGGCGGCAAGGTCACCCGGCTCATGCACGAGCCGGAGGACGAGCTCGCGGTCCGCGACGCGGAGCGGCGCCGGAGCTGGGAGGACCGCCTCGCCCGCGAGCGCGAGATCAAGCTGCGGGCGCTCCAGGAGAAGGTCGGGATCACCCCGGCGCAGGCGGCGCAGCTCGAGGTGATCCTCGTCGAGGAGGCGCGGGTCCGCGGCGACCTCGTCGAGCAGCTCACCGCCGGCGCGATCGCGCCCTCGACCTTCGACGCCCGCGTGCAGGAGAACGTGAAGCAGGCGCGCCAGCAGCTCGCCCGCCTGCTCACCCCGCAGCAGCTCCAGGCCTACGAGGAGCTCTCGCCGCGCGAGCAGGTCCTGCGCGACGAGACCAAGTAGCCGGGCGCCCGCTCCGCCGGGCGCGCGCCCCCCGGCGTCACACCCGCGTGGTGCTCGCGCGACCGCGACGGCGCAGGTCCGCTGAGCCGTCGCCCGGCCCGCGGGCCGGGCCTACTCCCCGCGGGCCTGCGCGTCGAGCTCGGCGATCCGCTGGAGCAGCCCGGGGCCGCCCGTGGCGACGCCGGCGAGCAGGTCGCGGCGGGCCGCCTCGAGGAGCGCGCGGGCGGCCGCGACCTCGCCGAGCGCGAGGAGCGCCTCGGCCTCGCCGACCTGCGCGGCCGCCCCGAGCGGACCGTCGGGGGCGACCGCGCGGGCGCGCTCGAAGAACGAGCGCGCGCCGGCTGCGTCGCCGCGGGCGAGCCGCCCGGTGGCCGCGTCGAAGAGCACGCGCTGCCACGCCTCGGGGGCGCGCGGCGGCGTGGGCGCGCGTCGCGGCGGCTCCGGCTCGACCCAGGCCGGGGTCGGCGCGTCGGCGTCGCCGGGGGCCGCCGGCACGGGGAGCGTCGCGTCGCCCCCGGGCGGCGCGGCCCGGGTCCGCTCCCACCCGACCCCGAGCCCGAACCCGACCACGCCCAGGCAGGCGGCGAGCCCGAGCGCGAGGAGGAGCAGCCAGCGGTCCGGCGCCGGCGCGGCCGAGCTCGGGGCGGGCCCGCGCGCCTCGAGCAGCGCGTCGCGCGCGGCGAGCTTGACGCGCGCCGTGAGGAGGGGGGGCGGCGGCGGCGCGGGCAGGCCCTCGCGCACGGCCTCGAGCTCGCGCAGGAGCCCTGCGCAGGCGGCGCAGCCGGCGAGGTGCGCCTCGGCCGCGGCGCGCCGCTCGGGCTCGAGCGCCCCGTAGAGCAGGTCGGGGAGGTCCTCGTGCAGCTCGGCGCAGCTCACGCGCGCGCTCCGCGGCCGGGAGGCCCGGGGTCACAGGTCACGGGCGCTCACCTCCCGCCCGAGCCGCTGGCGCAGGAACCGGCGCAGCGCGGCGAGGGCGTAACGGACGCGGCTCTTCACGGTGTCGCGCGGGACGCCGGTGAGGGCCGCGATCTCGTCGACCGAGAGCGCGCCCTCGCGCAGGAGGAGCGCCTCGCGCTGCGCGCCGGGCAGGGCCGCGAGCCCCTCCTCGACGAGCGCGCCCAGCTCGCGCCGCGCGACGGCGTCGACGACGGGCGGCCCGGGGTCGAACGCGGCGGACCCCGCCGGCGGGTCCGGCGCGGCCTCGTGCCGGCCGCGCCGGGCGCGCGCTCGCTGCGCGTCGACGCAGGCGTTGCGGGCGATCGAGAGCAGCCAGGTCGTGAAGCGAGCCCGCCCGTCGAACCCGCGCGCCCCGCGGAGCGCGCGCAGCCAGGCCTCCTGCGCCACGTCCTGCGCCTGCTCGTCGAGCCCGGGCCCGAGCGTCCGGCGCACGAACCCGTAGACGAGCGCCCCGTGCCGCTCGACGAGCGCGTCCATGGCCCGCGCCTCGCCTGCCAGGTAGCGGGCGAGGAGCGCCGCGTCGGCGGCCGGCTCGTCGAGGGGGTCGCGCTCACGCACCCCCAGAGCCTACTCGGCCCGCGCGCGCGGCCGGGGCGGCGCGATCGGGGCCACGCGCCTCGCGCGAGCGCCCGCCGGGTCGGCGCGGCCAGCGCGACGTCCGGGGACGTGACGGCGCCTCAGGTCCGCGCGACGCGCAGCGACGGCCCGGGCCCGGGGAGGCCGCGCTCGATCAGGAGGACCTCGGCGCGCGCGGCCCGCAGGCCGGGGCCGAGCAGGGCGTGGGCCGCCTCGGGCAGGCCGTCGCCGCAGGTGAAGAAGTCGGCGGCGGCGTAGCCGGTCTCGGGCCAGGTGTGGATCGAGAGGTGCGACTCCTCGATCACGATCACGCCCGAGACGCCCTGGGGCGCGAGGCGCCGGAACTGCGCGTCGACGGCCCGCACCCGGGCGGCCTCGGCCGCCGCGCGGAGCAGCGCCTCGAGGGCGACCGGGTCGTCGAGGAGGCCGGGGTCGCAGCCGTGGTACTCGGCCAGGAGGTGGCGCGCGCGCGTGTCCATCGCCGCGGAAGCTAGCACGCGCCTGCGCGCCGGGCCCGGGCCAGCGCCGACCTGCCGCTCAGGCGCCCCGGCGGGCGACCGCGAGCCACGACAGCCCGAGCGGCAGGTCGGCGCGGCGGAGCCAGGCCGCCTCGAGGCGGCCGAGCGCGCCACCCACGAGCCCCGTGAGCCCGCCCGTGAGCTCGAAGTCCGAGCGCCCCGAGGCCGCGTCGGTCCCGCGCCGGAGCGTGCGCACGAGCGCGGCGGGCCCGAGCAGCGCGGCGAACGTGGCCGTGAGCCGCTCGACCGCGAAGCCGGCCCGCGCGAGGGCGCGGCGCAGGCGGGCGCGCTCGTAGCGGCGCGCGTGCCCGGCGATCTCGTCCCAGTAGCCGTAGAGCGCCGGGTGCGCCGGCACGTGGAGCACGAGCGCGCCGCCCGGGCGGAGCGCCGCGCGCCAGGCCGCGAGCGCCGCGGCCTCGTCGGCGAGGTGCTCGAGGAGGTCGAGCGCGAGCACGGCGTCGAACGCCCCGCGGGCCGGATCGAGCGGGCGCAGCGCGTCGTGCGCGAACACGTGCTCGAGCCCGGCGGCGCGGGCCAGCGCGAGCGCCTCGGGCGCCAGGTCGCAGCCGTGGGCGTCCCAGCCCGCGCGGCGCAGCTCACCCACGAGCCGGCCCGTGCCGCAGCCGACCTCGAGCACGCGCGCGGGCGGGGGCGCCGCGCGCCGGAGCGCGTCGGTCACGAGCCGGCGCTTCGTCCGGTGCCAGAAGTGCGTCCCCTCGAGCGCGTGCTGCTCGGCGTAGAGGTCGCTCCGCATGAGCCCCGGCGCCCGCGCGCCGAGGGCGCCGTCGACCGCGCCCGGTGGGCCCGTCAAGGACGCGCCGGCTCCCGCACCGTCAGGCCGAGCTCGAGGAGCGGCGGGGCCTCGGCCTCCCCCTCGCCCAGCTCGAGCAGGTCCGGCTCGTCGTCGCCGCCCTCGCCCAGCTCGAGCAGGTCCGGCTCGTCGTGCTCGTCGGACCACTCCAGCTCGGGCGCACCGCCGATCTGGAAGACCCGGGTCCGCGCGAGGCGAAGCGTCCACTTCTCCTTGCCGGCCCCGCACGCCGGGCAGGAGGGCAGGGAGTCGAGGAGGCTCGTCCCGCAGCAGGTCCAGGGCACGCGAGGAGGATACCCGCGGAGCCCGAGCCACGGGCGACGGGGCGGGTGCTAACCTGCGCGCCCTCCCACGGGGGCGCCATGATCCGCAACCTCTTCGAAGAGTCCGCGATCTCCTTCACCGCCAAGGTCGTGCGGGGCAAGAAGCGCTTCCTCCAGAAGGTGCCGAGCAAGAAGGTGAAGTTCACCTTCGCGCAGGAGGGCGGCGCCACCCAGCTCGCCGAGGCCGAGGTCGAGACCAAGAGCGACCAGGTCACGCACGAGGTGACGCTGCCGCGCGTGGCGGACGACGAGGACAGCTTCTCCCTGACCTGCCGGATCGACGCGGGGGGCGACATCTACGACTACCCCTCCGAGTTCAAGGTCTGGCCGGCGAGCGTCGTCCTCACGGCCGAGACCTCGGACGGCGCCCCCGCCAAGGGCTTCCTGTTCACCTACAAGCAGCAGGGCGGCGGGATCTCGGGCGACGGGCGGACGGGGGACGACGGCAAGGCGACGGTGCGCCCCGTCCACGCCGGGCCGATCACGTTCGAGGCGAAGGTCCCCTGGACGATCATGAGCTGGAGGACGGCCGCCGGCTCGCGGGCGCGCGTCGCCGTGGTCAAGCGCCAGCCCTATCCGGCCGAGCTCCGGGCGCCCGTCAAGGACACCGACGACGAGCGGGCGATCCGCGCCGCCGTCGCCCCCGCCGGCGCCGACGCGGGGGTGGACGTCTGGCAGTACGTCAACGAGACGACCGCGAGCAGCGGGCACGACCGGCTCGGGCAGAAGGTCAAGGTCGTCGTCGGCGCGGTGGGCGACCTGACCCGCGCGCCGAACGCGCGCCTCGCGCTCCCGGGCGACCCGATCCACGTCAAGCTGACCTTCACGCGCGAGCAGCGGGTCCTCGACAAGATCACGAAGATGCCCAAGGGCCTCGACCCGGCCGAGACCGACGGCGAGATCACGAAGACCGACTCGGACAAGGTCCAGGAGGCCAAGGTGCTCGTCGGCCCCGACGGGACGGCCAGCTTCACGGTCGACCTGGGGCACACGGGCGGCGACCGCTGCGAGGTCGCGGTGGGCAGCACGCCGCAGTGCGGCGACGCGAAGCTCGTGCTCCTCAACTTCCGGCGGCTCTACTACCAGGTCACCTCCCCGGCGAGCATCGCCGTGCCCTCGCTCGCCGACTGCAAGGCGAAGTTCGGAAAGGTCTACGTGGCCCTGCAGTCGGCCGAGCTCGACGGCGCCGACGACAAGGTGGTCGAGGTCCCGAGCGACTTCGCGGTCGCCGGCCGCGGGTCGTGGATCTCGGACATCGGCTACACGAACGACCCGGCGTTCATCGTCGGGGACCACAACTCGGCGGAGGTCCACCAGGGCTTCCTCAACCCTCCCGCGAGCAAGAAGCGGCTCTGCCTCCACTTCCTGTTCGTCGACGCCCAGGTCGACAAGGGCGGCAACGAGTCGAAGCTCCTGACGGTCGCGCACGACGGCACGAACAAGATCCCCTGGCCGCCGCCCGCGGCCGCGGACGGCCCGACCCAGTACGCCGACCCGTCCGTGAACGCCACGGGCGGGAGCGCGGTCTTCGGCGTGTGCTTCCGCTTCACGGACGGACCCGTCTATCCGATCGCGATCAAGACCGGCGCGCACGCGGTCTACAAGCGCGAGTGGAAGAAGGCCGCCGGCAGCACCTGGCACACGATCCCCGAGGCCGACGTCGTCGTGCGCTACAGCCGGACGCTGAAGACCAACGCGAACGAGCAGCACGGGCGGCTCTACGCCAAGCTGCCCGACGCCGCGAAGGCCGAGCTCGAGGCGGGGCGGAGCGTGAAGGTCCGCTTCTCCTGGTACAAGGGCGACGGCCCGTACTGCGGGGAGTCGCACGGCGACCACGGCCACTGGCTGCTCCTGAGCACGGAGTACGACCTGGCCGAGAACGTCGACACGATCATTCACGAGACGGGGCACGCCATGCGCATGGCCCTGGACGACCAGATCGACGTGCCCGACTTCCCCTACACGCAGGACGCGCCGACGCAGGACGAGAAGCTCGTGGCGCTGCGGACGTGGCACGACAAGTGGTACTCCAAGCAGGGGGACCACTGCGGGGCCACGGGCGCCGGGGCCGACCTGGCCAAGCGCGCGAACCCCGCCCAGGAGGGCCCCTCCGTGCCCGCGGCCAATCGCTGCGTCATGCACGGCAACGGCGGCAAGCAGGCGGGCTCCGAGTACTGCGACAAGTGCGCCGTGCTCGTCATGGCCCAGACGATCGTCGCGGTCGAGACCTGAGACGAGGGAGGAGCGCCCACATGGCCCAGGGGGACCTCGGCTTCACGGACGACCAGCTCTGGGAGGACCCGGACGCGCCGCGCGACGAGGTCGTGTTCGACCTCCTCGAGGCGGAGCGGCCGGCGCTGCTCCTCGACGGCCCGCGCGTGGTGGACCTCGCGCGCCGCGAGACCGCGCCGCTCGTCGGCGTGCGGGTGTGCCCGCTGAAGGAGCGCTTCGCCCAGGACCTGCGGGAGCGGGCCGCGCTCGTGGCGGTCCGGCGGGAGACGAACCAGGCCGTCGCGGGCCCCGCGTTCCGCCTCAAGGGGACGCGCCCGCCCGTGGTCCCGCCCGACCCGATCCCCGACGAGCTCAAGGCCGAGCAGTTCTCGACCGACCTCCGGGTGCTCGACCGGCTCCCGTGGGCCCCGGGCACGTGGCGCGTGACGCTGCTGCTCGCCGACCGGCGCACCGACCCGATCGAGGTCCGCCTGCAGCGGCAGGAGGTCCAGGACGAGGCGGTGCGCCGGTTCATCGAGGAGCGGCGCCGCCCGGGCTTCCCCCCGCCGGCCGACCCGGTCCGCCCCGAGCTCGCCCACGCCCGCGCGCAGGCGGACGCCGGCGCGACCGCGGGCTCCCAGGCCCCGGCGCCCTTCGTGTGGGAGGGGCCCGCGCCCCCGCCGGAGGTCGGGGTCGTGCTCGCGGCGCCGCGCGTCGTCCTCGTCCCCGGGCGGGCGACGCTGCGCGGGAGCTTCCGGCTCCCCGTCCTCCCCTGCGAGCGGGTCCGGCCGCGCCCCGCGGACGACGCCGACGCGGCGGGGTGGCGCGACCCGGGCGACCCCGAGGCGACCGCGATCGTCACGGTGACCCTCGTCTGCCTGGGCGAGTCGGACGGCGAACTGCTCGCGGTCCCGCTGCGGCTCGCCAGCGTCGACCCCCTCGTCGGGGAGGCGCCGGTCGTGACGGGTCGGTTCGAGCTCGAGCTCCTCGGGGGCCGCGTCGACCTCACCCGGGTCGTGCAGACCTACTCGCTGTGGGCCTTCCACGGGGCCACGGTCGCGGGGCCGTGCCGGGTCGGGCTCGTGACCCAGGACATGATCGAGCAGGGCTGACCGCACGCCGCCGGCGCCTGGCGCGGCGCGGATCGCGTCGCCGGAGGTCTGGGCTTGGGACACGTCTTCCTGACCGCAGCCCGCAACGAGGTCCGGATCCTCGACGCCTTCCTGGCCGAGTTCGAGGCGACGGTCCGCGAGGCCGGGCTCTCGGACGTGACGCTCTGGATCGTCGACGACCTGTCCGTCGACGGGACGCGCGAGCGCCTCGAGGCCCGCGCCGCGCAGGAGGGGCCGCTCCGCCTGCGCGTGCTGGCCGCGCCCACGAACCTGGGCAACCAGGGCGCCATGCACTGGGGCCTCGCGCGCTGCGAGGTCGGGCCCGACGACGTGCTCGTGACCTTCGACTGCGACGGCGAGGACGACGTACGCTCGATCCCCGCGATCCTCGCGCTCGGGGCCGAGCGGCCGGAGCACCTCGTCCTCGTCGAGCGCGGGCGCCGCCACGAGTCGCTCGCGTTCAAGCTCTGCTTCGCGACCTACAAGCGCCTGTTCCGGGCGCTGACCCGGCAGCGCGTGATCCCGAACAACTTCATGCTGATCCCCGGGCGCTGGGTCCCCGCGCTCCGCCGCTCGCCGCTCACCGCGGTCCACCTCGCCTACGGCGTGCTCAAGCTCGGGCTCCCGCACGTCGCGACCACGCGCGACCGCCGCCCGCGCTACGGCGGGAGCTCGAGCCAGAACCTGTTCACCGTGACCTCGCACGGGCTCGTCGGGCTCATGGTGTTCTACGAGGTCGTCGTGGCGCGCCTGTTCGCGGCCACGTTCGCGCTCGCGGGCCTCGCCGGCGCCGGGGCCGTCGCGGGCGCCGTGGCCCCGCTGGTGGACCCGCGGCTGACGGCGCCGCTCCTGGGCGCGGCCGCCCTGGCCGCCGTGACCCTCGGGGCCGTGCACGCGCTGCTCCTCGCCGCGGCCGTCGCCTTCGCCTGCAAGCTCGTCGTCTACGAGCGGATCCGGGCGAGCGAGGCGACCTGAGCGACGCGCGAGGGCCGGGCGGGGCCGACCGACCGGAGGGAGACCGGTCCCGCCCTGGCCGAGCGCGGAGCGGGCTTCACCCGCGCGACGCGCGAGGGCCGGGCCCGGCGCTACGCTCGGGCGTCGCTCACTTCAGGTCCGTGAGGTCCCAGACGTCCACGCTCGCGTCGCCGCGGCGCGCGAGGAGGAGGCCCTCCTCGGACCAGGCCAGCGCCTCGCAGGCGTGCGCGAGCTCCACCTCGCGGCGGAGCGTGGCGTGCTCGAGGTCGAACACGCGCAGCAGGTGGGGCGGCTCGCTCGGGCTGGTCGCGACGGCGACGAAATGGCGAGACACCGCCATGGCGTCCCCGCGCCCGGGGAGCGCGGGGCCGCCGGGCGGGATCGTCGCCTGGAGCGCTGGGGGCCAGGCCTCCAGCGACACGCGCTCGAGCGTGGCGGGCGGACCGCGGCAGTGGGCGAGGAGGAGCCGGCCAGCGGGGGCGAAGGCGATCGTGAGGGGCTGGGTCGGCAGGACGACCCGCTCACGGTCGCCCCCGCGGTGGACGTCCAGGTGCCCGACCTGGCCCTGGTTCCCCGTCCACCGGGCCACGACGACGACCTCGCCGTCCGGGGAGATCGCGACGTCGCGCACGTCCGAGGGAGGCCCCGGGAGCGCGGGGTAGGTCCAGGGGCGACGCGCGCCGGGGCCGGTCGTCAGCTCGAGCCCGACGACGCCGGCGGCGTGGTCGAACGCGACGACGGCGCGCCGGCCGTCGGGCGTGAGCGCGGCGCGGTTGAGCTCCTTCAGGGTCTCCTGGGCGCCGCCGCTCCGGCCGACGACCTCGACGCTGTCGAGGTCGAGCCAGCGGACGGCGGGGACCGAGCTGACGAGGAGGACGCGCCGGCCGTCGGGCGTCGCCGTGGCGCGGCTGACGTCGGGCGCGCCGGGCGCCTCGAGGGGACGCGGCGCGGCGTCGAGCCCCGCCCACAGGAAGGCCCCGCCGCGCCCCGCCGTGAGGAGGCGGCCCCCGCCCAGAGCGAGCGCGGCGTGGCACGTCGCCCCCGGGTGCTCGAGCGTCGCCACCGGCGCGCGCCGCGAGGCGATCCGGTAGAGGGTCCGGGCCTCGGCCTCGCGCGGGTGCCCGGCGTGCGCGGCCAGCCAGCGCCGGAGCCCGGGCGCCTGGGCCGCCGGGGGCTCGCCGGCCAGCGCGTCCAGCGCGGCGGCGGCCGTCACCCGGGCGCCGGGGGAGTCCGGGCGAGCGGCGGCGTCCCCGCGGGGAGCCATGGCCTGCGGCGCG
>JANJTH010000253.1 GCA_024711205.1 Planctomycetota bacterium
GCGGTGGGCTCGGCCGCGCGCGCCGCCTCGGCCGCGCGCGCCGCGAGGACGGCGCGCACCGACTCCTCGATCGCGCAGCGGACCACGGTCATGTAGGCGTCCCGGCGCGCCTCGCTCCACTGCGCGAGGTGCACGAAGCCGCCGATCCGCCCCCGCGCGGCCTGGACCTGCACGACCCGGAACATGACGTTGTTGCAGATGTACTGCCCCGGGCCGCCGGCGCCGTCGTGGGCGCGCAGCCGGCGCCGCTCGACGCCCGCGACGATCTGCGCGACGGGCAAGGACGAGCTCAGCCGCTCCGGCGCCGCGGGATCGATCGGGGCGTTGGCGTACGAGACGCCCGCGTTGTCCGGGTAGCGCCAGCGCCACAGCCGGTCGGCCTCGCTCCAGGTGCTCGGGTCGCCGCGGGGCGGCCAGTCCGCGGGGAGCTGGAACGGCCCCGGGTCCTGGTCCCCGCTCGCCGACCAGCCGTCGCTCATGCGGTTGAAGCAGACGCTCTCGACGTCGCCGTCGACGTCGCCGTCGGAGCCGACCCCGAACGAGATCGCCACGTCCGCGTCGACGCGCTCGATCTGGTCGGTGACCGCGCGCGCGCCCTCGACGTAGACGACCGGCACGTCGTTGAGGCGGTTGAGCTCGATCGGCGCCTCGAGCTGGAGCGCCGCGTCGAGGGTCGCGGGGTCGAAGTTGCGGACCGCCCAGCCGGCCGGGTTGACCTTCGGCTCGCGGTCGCGCTCGGGCGCGCCCCGGCTGACCCAGTGCGGGTGGTTGCGGGGGCGGGGGAACTTGTCGAAGCCCGTGATCAGCACGCGGACGGGGCGGGGCCTCGCCTCCGCCTCGCCGAGCGGGCGGTCGATCGGCGCGGCGCCCGGATCGGCGTCGTCGCCCCCGGCGGGGTCGCTCGCGGCGGCCAGCGTGAGGCGGAACCCGCCGCCCACGAGGCAGGTGCCCTCGCGGGCGAGCGCGACCCGCCGCGCCTCGGGGCCGCGCGGACCGCGGCCGTCCGCGGGCCGATCGGCGTCGCCCTCGAGCCCCCCCACGATCCCGGGCGTGTCGGGCGCGCGGTCGAGGCGGACCTGGAGGGTGTAGGCGCCGTCGCGCTCGAGGAGGCGCAGCCGGGCGGGGCGACCGTCGGGCGACACCGCCGCGCCGGACCAGCGGCGCGGTCCGTCCTGCCGGAGCGAGACCGGCGCCTCGCGCCCGTCCTCGCGCCAGGTCCCCCGCACGAGGGCGGGCTCCGCGGAGGCGACGCCGGCCCAGGTGGCAGCGAGGGCCGCGACGACCGCGGCGGGGACTTGCCGTCGACTCCGCATGCAACCCTCCGGAACCAACCTCAGCAATTCCAGCGCCCGTTTCAAGCGCGGAACCCCGGGGGGCGGCGGCCGCTCGCGTCAAGTGGCTCAGCGGTAGGCGCTTGGCTCGCGGGGCCCCGGCCCGCGGGCCGGGCCCATCGCTGCAAGCCCTTGACCTGGCCCGGGGCCCACGAGCCGCGAGGCCGGGCCCCCCGCTCCACGGCGTTCGCCATGCGTCTCAGGTCGGGCCCGCTTGGACTCACGCGCGGGTCAGCGTCCGGCGGCGTCGGGCACGAGACGCCAGAAGTAGGCGGGCTCCCAGCCGACCCCGGGCTCCGCGTCCTCGGGCGTGCCGGGCGCTCGGTCCAACGAGACCTCGACCGGGGCGTAGCCTGGGAGCTCGAGGCGTGCGCGCGCGCTCCGGCGGGCCGGGAGCTGGACGGTCGTCGGCGTGACGCCCACGAAGCGGCCGTCGACGAACGCGGTCGCCCCGGGCGGGTCGGTCTCGAGGCGCGAGAACACGGCCTGCGGCGCGTTCGTGTTCCGATCGGGGCTGCTGCAGCCCGGCAGGAGCGCGAGCGTCCCCGCCGCGGCCGCGGCGACCGCGACGCGGCGCGCCGTGGCCGCGAGCCAGGAAAATCCCTTGCCGGGCCGGCGTCCGTTGCTACGTTGAGGGCCAAACCGCGGCCCCGCGCCTCCGGCGCAGGCCGCTCGATCACACGAGGTTCGGTGCATGGGCTCTCCCACCTCCAGCCAGCGGATCTCCTTCGCGCAGCTCGTCCTCGACATGGGGCTCGCCGACCGGCAGGCGCTCGCGCGGGCGAAGAAGAAGATCAAGGAAGCGCAGGCCGAAGGCAAGAAGATCACGATCGCGCGCGCGTGCGTCGACCTCGAGATCTTGACCGAGAAGCAGGCGAAGAAGGTCCAGCTCGAGCTCAAGCGGCTCAAGCAGGGCCTCCTCTCGAGCTCGGAGTTCGGGCCGCCGGACGACGAGGACGAGGGCGACGGCGCCAAGGTCGAGGCGAAGAAGGCCAAGCGGAAGGCGCGCCCGAGCACGGCGGAGGGCGAGGTCGAGAAGGCCGAGAAGGCCGACGCCGAGAAGCCCGACGCCGAGGTCAAGGCCAAGCGGACCGAGAAGCGGAAGGCGCGCCCGAGCACGGCGGAGGGCGAGGTCGAGAAGGCCGAGAAGGCCGAGAAGGCCGAGAAGGCCGAGAAGGCCGAGAAGGCCGAGAAGGCCGAGAAGGCCGAGAAGGCCGAGAAGGCCGAGAAGGCCGAGAAGGCCGAGAAGGCC
>JANJTH010000254.1 GCA_024711205.1 Planctomycetota bacterium
CCGAGGACATGGCCCGCGCGCGCCCCGCCCACCCGACGCTCGCCGCGGACGTCAAGCAGGCCGCGCACGCCGCCCACGGCCGCCCCACCCACAGGTCGCCGGTTGCGAGGCTGCGCCTCGAAACCCTCTACATGTGGGTGGGGATGGGGTTGCGGGGCGGGCGTGGCGAGGGCGCCAGGCCCCGCGCGGGGACCATGCGATCTCCGCGCGGCCGTTGCGGCGCGGGCCCGCTCGTACGTCGCGTTCTTCCCGTTCTTCCCGTTCCCGTTCCCGTTCCCGTTCCCGTTCCCGCGGTCGTGCAGGGACCTCGCCTTCCTTTCCGCTCCCGCGGTCGTGCAGGTACCTCGCCCCTCTTCCCGCTCCCGCGAGGCCGCCGCAGCCCCCTGGCCCGGCCTCCAGCCTGGGGTGTCCGTGGCTTGCCAGGAATCGACCCGTCCACGCGGTCGCTCCGCGCCTTGTCCGGTCGTCGGTTACGAGCGCATGCCGAGGGCCGTGCAGCTCCCGGTCGGCCCTTGTTTCACCTGGGCCGCGTAGATTGAAATAACGGACCTGCGCCGGTCGCCTTGTTGTCGGCGGCTGCAATTGCCGGCGTCCTTCCCCTGCCGCGAGCCTCGGATCCATGACGCAACCTCGCAGTGGCAAATGGGTTCCGCAGGCCGGCGGCTACCTTGCGTTCCTGCCCGCGCCGCTGCCACCGACGCCCCCCGTCGCGGTGACGGGGGAGCTGATGGGCCTGCTCTCCGAGGGTGACCGAGCGCTCGGGAGGCTCGACGGCGTGGCGTCCGTCCTGCCCAACCCCGACCTGTTCGTGGCGATGTACGTTCGGCACGAGGCGGTCCTCTCCTCGCAGATCGAGGGGACGCAGAGCACGCTCGAGGACGTGCTGGCCTTCGAGGAGGACGAGGACCAGCCCGGGCTCCCCGTGGACGTGGGCGAGGTCGTCAACTACGTCCGGGCGCTCAGGCACGGCCTCGCGCGCATGCACGAGCTCCCGGTCTGCAACCGCTTGATCCGTGAACTGCACCGGGAGCTCATGCAGGGCGTCCGCGGCGGCGAGCGCGAGCCGGGGTCCTTCCGGACGACCCAGAACTGGATCGGCCCGCCCGGGGCGACGCCTCGAACGGCGACGTTCGTCCCGCCTCCGCCCGAGGAGGTCGAGCGGGTCATGGCCGAGCTCGAGCGGTTCCTTCACGCGGGAGACGAGCTTCCGCCGCTCGTCCACGTCGGGCTCGCGCACGCGCAGTTCGAGACGATCCACCCCTTCCTCGACGGGAACGGGCGGGTCGGCCGCCTGCTGATCACGCTTATGCTCTGCGAGCGCGGGATCCTGCGCCGCCCGCTCCTCTACCTGTCGGTCTACCTGAAGGCGAACCGCGCCGAGTACTACGACCGCCTGACCGCCGTGCGGACGCGCGGCGACTGGGAGGGGTGGCTCGGGTTCTTCCTCCGCGGCGTGGCGGAGGTGAGCGAGAGCGCGACCCTCACGGCGCGGCGAATCCTGGACCTCCGCGAGCGGGCGCGCGGCCTCGACCTCGGCAAGGGCGCCCAGCGCCTCGTCGGCCTGCTGTTCGAGCACCCGGTCGTGAGCGTCAAGCGAGTCCAGGGGCTCCTGGGGTGCACCTTCGCGACCGCGGGCAAGGCCCTGGACGAGCTCGCTGGCGCCGGCCTCGTCGTCGAGGCGACGGGTCAGCGGCGCAACCGCCGCTTTCGCTTCGACGCGTACCTCCGCCTCTTCGAGCAGCCAGCCCTCGCCCCCGAAGGGACCGACGCGCTCCGCGAGCGGACGCAGGGCTGAGGGACCGACGCGCTCGCGCCGGAGTCGTCGCTCGAGCCCGCCAGGGCCGCGGCACCCAGCAGTTCGCGCGGGGCGAGGTCTCCGACGTCGACCCGTGCGACGAGTTCCCGCGGGCCTGCCGGGGACCTCGGCCCACGTCCCGCGCTCTGCTCGCAGCCTGGCTGGAAGTCCCCTCCCCCTCCGCCCTCGGTTACCCTGCCGCGCAGGTCAGGTCCGTCCAGCGGCGCGAGGAGTCATGGGGCGCATTCGCCGACGCGGCGTTCGAGGGGCGGCCTGCACCGTGGCGACGGTGACGGCGCTCGTCGCGGGCTGCGCGGCGCACCCGATCGACCCGGGCTGGGACGACCTCGACGCCACGGCCCGCGACGCGCGGGCCGTCGAGGCGCTCGCGGGCCTCTGGGCGCAGGGGCTGGACCTCGACGGCGTCGCGGTCGTCGACCGGGGCGAGGTCGAGGCCGACGCGCTCGGCGTCACCTGGCGCGACGTGGCGCCGTCACCCTGGGGACCCGGCGCGGCGCGCGTGGCCCCGGGCCGGGCGGGCGTGCTCGCAGCCGGCGTCGCGCCGACGGACAGTGCGAGCACGGGCGCGCTCGCGACCGACCGCGCGGTCCTGCGCTGGGTCGACGTCGAGGCCGTCGAGTGGGTCCGTCACCCCGACGAGCCCGCGCAGCCCGAGACGCTCGTCGTGTACCTCGCCCCGGGCGCGCCCTCCGAGGCCACGATCCCGGGCCTCTCGCGCCCCACGCCGCTCGACGGCCCCGGCTTCGGCCGCGCGCGCCTCGTCCTCACCCGCCGCCCGCCAGGCGCCCGCGCCCGCGCCGTCGCTGCGCTCATGCACCTGCGCGACCGCGCCCCCCCGCGCCCGACGTCCGCGCCCGCGCCCGCCGAGCCCGTACCCTCCGAGCCCGCGCCCTCCGAGCGGGCGTCGGCTCCGACCTCGGCCACCGCCCTGGAGGCAGCGCCGACCGAGCCGGCGCCCGACCCCGCCGCGCCACCGCCGCTCGACGACGCCGCGCTGACCGCGCTCACGGACGTCCCGCCGGGCGACGTCGCAGCGATCGAGGCCGCCCTGGCCGCGCTCGACCGCCACCTCGCCGACGGCGCGCTCACGCCCGCCCGCCACGCCGCCGCCCGCCGGAACGCCCTGGCACGTTTCGCGGCCAATCCGCCCGAGTAGCCCCGCGGGCGCCCGCCCCACGCCCGCGCGTACCGCCCCACGCGGGGCTCCGCACCCCACGCAGGCCGACCGCCCACACTTCCCTCTCTGAATTCCGTGCGGAGTCGGCGGCCAGGCGCTCGCCCCCCGCGGGCCGCGCCCCCGCGCCGACTCCGCTCGGAATTCAGCTCAGGTGTAGAGCGCGCCGTTCACGTTGATCACGGCGCCGCTCACGTAGCTCGCCCCCGGGGAGGCGAGGAACGACACGACGGCCGCGACCTCCTCGGGCCGGCCGAAGCGGCGGAGGGGGATCTGCTTGGCGAGCTCGTCCTTGGGCAGGGCGCTCACCATGTCGGTCTCGATGAACCCCGGGCTCACGACGTTGGCGAGGATCCCCCGCTTGCCGTACTCGCGCGCGAGGCTCTTCGTGGCCGCGATCAGGCCGGCCTTCGTCGCCGCGTAGTTGGCCTGGCCCTCGTTGCCCTGCTGGCCCGAGACCGAGGCGATCGTGACGATCCGGCCGCGGCGCGCGCGGGACATGCCCTGGAGCACGGGGCGCGTCACGTTGTAGAAGCCGCCCAGGTTCGTGTCGAGCACGCTCGTCCAGTCCTCGCGCTTCATGGACACGAAGAGCTTGTCGCGCGTGATCCCGGCGTTGTTGACGAGCACCTCGGCCGGGGTCTCCTCGAGCGGGGCGAGGGCCTTCGTCGCCGCCTCGTAGTCGGCGACGTCGAACTGGAGCAGCTTGCAGGCGCCGCCCTTGGCCTCGATCTCGCGCTGGAGGGAGTCGGCCTCGTCCTGCCGGCTGCGGTAGTTGGCCCACACCTCGAAGCCGTCCGCCGCGAGCGCGAGCGCGCACGCGCGGCCGATCCCCCGGCTCGCGCCGGTCACCAGGGCGATCCTCGCCATGTCCCGCCTCCTCAGCGCCGCGCCGGGGCCAGGCCCCCGCGCGAGCGGCCGCGGAGTGTACAGGCTCCCCGGGCCGGCGCGCGCGCGGGCGGTGCCCGGGCGGCGCGCGAGCCCCGCGGGGCCGCCGGCGGCTCAGGCCCGGACGACGGCCACGTCGGGGCCGTGCTCGTCGACCCAGGCGTCGAGCCAGGCCCACGCGTCGTCGAGCCAGCGCACCGCCGCCTCGGGCTCGCGGGGGACCTCGGCCGCGGCGAAGCGGCGCAGCGTGACGCGGACCTCGCGCCCGATCAGGGCCCCGCGCCAGAGGCTCGAGAGCGCGCGCGCGCCCTCGAGCCCGGCGTGGGCGACGACGACGACGCTCGCGGCCGGGCAGGCCGTGAGCGCGGCGAGCGCGCCGCCCGGCCGCGGCGGGAGGACGTGCCGCAGCGCCGTCGCGCGCGCGA
>JANJTH010000302.1 GCA_024711205.1 Planctomycetota bacterium
GGGCCGCGGCCGGGCCCGGCGCGGCGCGGAGACCACGAACCGACCCCAGGACGCGAGCCACTCCGCGCGGAGCGGAGGGAGCAGAGCCCCATGACGACGACCACCCTGGCAACTCGCGCGCCCGCGCGGCCGCGCGCCCCGCTGGCGCGGCGCCTGACCCGCGCGCTGCCGGCCGGGCTCGCGCTCGCGGGCGCCGCCCTGCTCGCCGCCCTCCTCCCCGCCCCCGTGCGCGCCCAGGAGCAGACGCCCGCCGCGGCCGACGCGCCCGAGGCCGTCCCGGTCGAGCGGGTCTACCTGCCCGAGGCGGCGTTCGATCGCGTGCTCGAGCGCCACCCGCGCGGCGTCGTCGTGACGCCGGCGGAGCTCGACGCGCTGCTCGAGGCCGCCGGCGCGCGGCCCGCGCCGCCGCCCCCCGCGCCGCCGCCGCCGGGGGCGGCGACGATCCGCTCCGCCGCGGTCGCGGGCGCGGTCCAGGCCGAGCCGGGCGGCGACGTCGCGGCGCTCGAGGTCGACGTCGAGGTCACGGTGCTCGCCGAGGGCACGACGGCCGTCCCCGTGCCGCTCCAGGGCGTCGGCGTCCGGCGCGTCCTCGTCGACGGCGCGCCGGCGCGGGTCGTCCGCACTTCCGAGGGCCCGGCGGTCCTGCTCGACGGCCCGGCGCCGGCGCGCGCGGGGCAGCCGGCCGGCGCGCCGGTCACCCGGCGCGTGCGCTGGGAGGTCCTCGTCCGCGTCGAGCCGGGCGAGGAGCGCGGCGCCGGCCAGGTGACCCTGCCCGTGCCCGCCGCCGCGGCGGGGCGCGTGGCGCTCACGGTCCCCGGCGAGGTCGAGGTCGTCCTCGCCGACGCCGTGACGGCGGGCCCGCCCATGCAGCTCGCCCGCGGGCGCGCGCAGGTCGACGACCGCTCGGCGCAGGGCTCGCGCGGCGTCGTGGCGTGGGTCGAGGCCCAGGGCCCGGCCGGCGCGGGGCAGCCCGAGGTCACGCGGCTCGCCGGGTCGTTCGGCGGCGGCGGCGACGCTCGAGGCTCGGGCGGGCAGGTCGTGCTGGCCTGGCGGCCGCGGCGCGCGGCCCAGGACGTGACGGCCTACGTGACGGCCGAGGACAAGTCGGCGTTCGTGGCCCGGCCCGGGGTCGTCACGCTCGAGGCGGGCGTGCTGCTCCAGGTCTACCGGACCGGGATCGACCGGTTCGCGGTCGACCTCCCGCCGGGCTTCGTCGTCCGGCAGGCGCAGGTCGAGGGCGTCGACGCGACGAGCGTCCAGCGCGGCGACCGGCTCGAGGTCTCGCTCGGCGCGCCGCGCACGGGCCAGCTCGTGCTGCGCCTGCGCGCGGAGCTCGCGACGGGCTCGGGCGAGGCCGGCGAGGCGATCGCGCTCCGCCCGCTCGGCTTCCCCTCGGCCGACCGCGTGAGCGGGCTCCTGGGCGTCGCCCAGGGTGAGGGCGCGGTCGTGCGGTTCGAGCGCGTCGACGGGCTCGAGCAGGCCGACCTGGGCGAGCTCGGCGGGGCGCCGGCGGGCGGCGACACGGCGCTCCGCGTCTACCGGCGCGGCGGCGCGGGCGGCGCGTTCGAGCTGCACGTGGCCCCGCTCGCGCCGAAGGTCGAGCTCGAGCTCAAGGCGGCGCTCGTGCTCCGCGAGCGCGAGGCCCGGCTCGTGGGCGGCTGGCGGTTCACGGTCACCGAGGGCCGCGTGTTCGCGGTCGAGGCGACGCTGCCCGAGGGCTGGACGCTCCAGGGGACGCCCTCCGTGCGCGACGCGGCCGGGCGGACGCCCCAGCACCAGCTCAAGCTCGGCCGGCGCGAGGTCACGGTGGAGCTGCCGCGCGGGCTCTCGCGCGGCGAGAGCGTGCTCGTGTCGCTCGCGGCCGAGCGCGAGGCGCTCGAGCCGCTCGGGGGGGCCTTCGCGCTCCCCCGGCTCTCCGGCGCCCCGGCCACGCGCACGACGGGGCTCCTGGGCGTCGCGGCCGACGAGGCGTTCACGCTCGGCGGCGGCGACCTCGAGCGGCTCGTCGCGATCCCGGCGGAGGAGCTCCCGCGCGCCGGCGTCGACGCGCCGGGGCTCGTGCTCGGCTACCGGATCGAGGGCCCCGACTACGCGGGCCGGGTCGCGCTGCGCCCGCGCGAGACGCGCGTCTCGGCCGACCTGCTCACGCGGCACCGCGTGACCGAGCGCGTCGTCGACACGGACGTCCGGCTCGCGCTCGCGATCGAGGGGGCGCCCGCGCCGCACGTCGACCTGCTCCTGCCCGCCGGGCTCGGGCGCGTCGCGCGGATCGACGGGCCCGAGGTCAAGGACGACCGCGAGCGCCTCGCCGACGCGGCCGACGGGCGCGAGACCTGGCGGGTCGCGTTCGACCGCCCGCAGGCGGGCCTGATCACGCTGGCCGTGCGGTTCTCGACGACGCTCCCGCTCGCCGGCCCCGACGGCACGCTCGAGGCGGCGCTCCCGCGGGTCGGCCTCGCGGGGGCCTTCCGCGAGCGCGGGCTCGTGTCGGTCGCCTCGGCCGACGCGACCGAGCTCGCGCCCCGCCCGACCGGGCTGCGCGCGGTCGAGGTCACCGAGGTCCCGGCGGACGCCCGGCCCGGCGCGGGCGGCGCCGACGAGGCCGGCGCGGACCGGCCGCTGTTCGCCTACCGGCACGCCGGCGCCGACTACGGGCTCGGGCTCACGATCCGCCAGCACCCCGCGGCCGACGTGCTCTCGGCCCTGTGCCGGCACCTCGAGCTCGCCTCGACGGTCGGCGCCGACGGGCAGGCGCGCCACACGGCCACGTTCCAGGTCCGCCGGCTCCAGACCCAGTTCTTCGCGCTCCGGCTCCCCCAGGGCGCGCGGCTGTGGAGCGTCGTCGTGAACGGCCAGGGCGTGAAGCCGGCCGAGCGCGACGGGCTGCAGATCGTCCCCATGCCCGCGCCCGAGGCCGGGCGGCAGGACGAGGAGGTCGTCGTCACCTACACGCTCGACGGCCAGGCCTGGGGCGCCCTCGGGCGCGCGGACCTGGCGGCGCCCGAGCTGCTCGTGGGCCGCGAGGCCGTCGTGCCGATCCTCCGCACGCGCTGGACGCTCGCGCTCCCCGACGACTACCGCGTCGTCGAGGTCGAGGGGAACCTCCAGGGCGCGCACGCGCCCGCGGCGCGCCCGCTCGTGCCGCAGCTCTGGCGCGGGCTCGTCGACCGGGGCGCGGGCACGCTCGTGCTCGCCCTGCTCGCGCTCGCCGTCGCGGCGAGCGCGCGCGCCCGGTCGGGGCTCGTCGGCCTGCTCGCGCTGCTCGCGGGCGCCGGCGAAGGCGCCCGCCGGGGCGCGCGCGACGCGGCGCGCGGACTGTTCGCGAGCCGGACCGCGCGCTGGATCGGCCTCGGCCTGGTGCTCGCGGCCGTGTGCCTCGCGTGCCTCGTGCCCAACCTCGTCCAGAGCCGCAAGGGCGGGGGCTACCGGAACTTCGAGGTCGCGCGGACCGCGGCGCCCTACGCGCCGGGTGGCGCCGACTACGCCCAGTCGGTGCCGGTTGGGAAGGCCGCCGCCGACACGGGCGACGGCGCGGCGGACTTCGCGCCCATGGACATGGAAGAGCTCGCGCAGCTCGAGGGCGCCACGCTGGGCCTGCGCGCCGAGGAGCGCGCGAAGGAGGCGGCGGAGCGGGAGGTCACCAGGCCCACGGCGCAGCGCGAGCGCCGGCTCCCCTCGGCCCCGCCGGCCCCACCTGCCGCGGCGGCGCCCGCGCCCGCGCCGCGACCCGCCCGCCAGCCGCGGGGCGGCCCTCAGGCCGACCAGAAGCCGCAGACGACGAGCGGCCTGGCCAACGACCGCTACGGCGCCGAGGAGGACATGCCCATGCCCGCGGAGCCCATGCCGGAGCCGGAGCCGGCGCCGGAGGACGGGCGCCGCGCGGGCCGTCAGGCCGCGGGGCCGCGCCAGAACGCTCGGCCCCCGCGGCGACGCGACGCGCAGGTCCCGGGGGGCGGCGCGGGCGGGGGCCTGGCCTTCGGCGGCGAGGGCGGGGACAAGGGCGAGGCTGGCCCCGCCCCCGCGGACGAGGCCTTCGACGACGCCGACGGCGAGGCCCCCGCGGGGGCCGAGGAGCCGCCCGCGCCCGCGGTCGCGGAGGACCCGAACGCGCCCCTGTCCCAGGAGCTCGCGGAGAGCAAGGACGCCGCCGCGTCCACGCGGACCGAGCCCGAGGCGCTGCGCCACGTGGCGCAGGCCGACCCGGGCGAGCTGGGGCAGGTCGGCCTGCGCTCGCTCGTGCTCGCGCTGCCGACGATCGGCCAGCAGGCCGTCTGGGAGCGCCCGGGCGGGGGCGCGGTCCTCCAGGTCGGGCTCGTGCGCCAGGGCAGCCTCGTCGGCGCGTCGCTCGCGCTCGCGCTCGCGGCCCTCGTCCTGGGCCTCGTCCTCCCCGCGCGGTTCGGCCTCTCGGTCACGGGCGTGCTCGTGGTCGGGCTCGTCGTGGTCACGGCGCTCCCGGCGGCCGGGCTCGACGCGCGCTGGACGCCGCTCCTGAACGCGCTCGCCGGCGGGCTCCTCCTCGCGGCGCCGGTCCACGCGGCGACGGCGCTCGGGCGGGCCTGGGCCGGCCGCCCGCTCGCGCGGCTGGCCGCCGCCGTCGCGGC
>JANJTH010000372.1 GCA_024711205.1 Planctomycetota bacterium
CGTCGGGGGCCGGGGGCCCGCGCGGGGCCGGGTCGAGCACGCCGGCCGCGGCGCCCGCGAGCTCGAGCGCGAGGGCCTCGTGCGCGAGGACGAACGTCGTCACGCGCTGCGCGCGCGCGCCCACCTGCGCGATCGCGTCGGCCAGGGCCTGCTCGCGGGCGGCCGCCGTGACGCGCTCCTGCGCGAGCGCGAGCCGCTGCCGGACCTCCGCCGCGAGCACGGCCGCGAGGGTCAGCGCGGCGAGCGCCGCGACCGCCGCGACGAGCGGGCCCGGGCGGCGGGCCGCGCGCCGCACGAGCGCGCGCCAGGCCCCGTCGGGGAGCGCCCGCGTCTCCTCGCCGCGCAGCCAGCGCCGCACGTCGTCGGCGAGCTCGGTGACCTGCGGGTAGCGCGCGGCCGGGTCGACGGCCGACGCCTTCTCCGCCACTGCGAGGAGCTCGGCCGGGCAGGCCCGCCCCTCGGGCGGGGGCGCCTTGCGCCCGGTCGCCGCGGCGTGGACCACCTCGCTCAGCGTCCGGCCCTCGTAGGGGCGCGCGAGCGTCACGAGCTCCCACAGCAGGAGCCCGAGCGCGGCCTGGTCGCTGTGGGGCCCCACGCGCGCCCGCTCGCCGCGCGCCTGCTCGGGGGCCATGTAGGCGGGCGTGCCGACCACCGCGCCGTCCTGGGTCGCCGCCACGTCGGGCCCGCCCTCGAGCGGGCCCGTCGACACGGCGTCCCCCGCGGGGTCGTCGTCGCCCGCGTGCGCGCGCGGCTTCGCGAGCCCCCAGTCGACGACGTAGACCTCGCCCCAGCGCCCGACCATCACGTTCGCGGGCTTGAGGTCGCGGTGCACGACGCCCTTCTTGTGGGCGTAGGCCACGGCCTCGCACACGCGCAGGAACACCTCGAGCCGGTCGCGCAGCCCGCGCGCGGCCTGCTCGGGCGGCGCCGCGCGCGCCTCGTCGAGCACGGCCTCGAGCGTGCGGCCCTCCACGCGCTTCATCGCGTAGGCGAACGGCCCGCCCGGGCCGACCTCGAGCGCGTGGACCGGCGGGACGCCCGGGTGGTCGAGCTGCGCCGTGACCTGCGCCTCGGCCGCGAACCGCCGCGCGAGCTCGCTCGAGGCGCCGCGCCGGAGCGTCTTGAGCGCGACCCGGCGGCGCAGGTTCAGGTCGCGCGCCTCGTAGACGGTGCCCATGCCGCCCTGACCGAGCAGCCCGAGCACGTCGTAGCGCCCGCGGGGCGGCCCGGCGGCTCCCGCCGGGGCCGGTCGCGCCGCCGGGACGGGGAGGCCGGCGTCGCTGTCGCTCGCGGAGAAGGGCGCGCCGGGCGAGCGGTCGGAGCCCGCCCCGGCGTCGGCCGCGGGGAGCGGCAGCGCGCCTTCGACGAGCGTCTCGACGAGCGCCTCGAGCCCGCCCAGGTCGATCGGCTCGACGAGGCCGGTCCCCGACTCGCGCGGGCTCGCGCCGACGACGAACGCCGTCTCGGCGGCGGGGTCGACCCCCCGCCAGGGGGCCGTCGGGTCGGGCGAAGGGTCTCGCGCGCTCAAGCGTCGTCCTCCGCCGGGGCGGGGGCCTCGCGACGCGCTCCGGGCGATGCCTGCGCTCGGCGCGGTCGGGGTGGGCGCCCCGCGCCAGCATGATCCCACGCCTCGGGCGATTCCAGCCACCTCGCCCCTGCGCCGGGTCCTTGCCGGCCCGGGCACCCTCCGTCCGGGCCCTCCGGGCGAGGCCCGCCCGTCCGCCCTGGCGGCTGGCTACGATCCGGCCCGGGAGGGGGCATGGCTGCGAAGCGCGCGGGCGTGGGGGCGCGGGCGAAGGGTCCGGCGGGCGGGCGCGCCGGAAGGACGTCGTCGCGAGCCGCGGGCCCGGCGGAGGGGCCGCGGGCTGCAGGTCCGACGTCGGAGCGCTCGGCGCCCGGGGCCAGGGCGCCCGGGAAGGCGGGCCGGAGGCCCGGCGGGGAGGAGCGCGGGCGGCGAGCGCTCGCCGACGTGATGTCGGCGCTCGCGGCCGCGGGCTCGGCCCAGACGCGCAAGACCTACCTGCGCCACGGCGCGACGGAGCCGCTCTACGGCGTGTCGTTCGCCGCCCTCAAGACCCTCGTCAAGCAGCTCGGCGTGGATCACGCCCTCGCGCTGGCCCTGTGGGACACGGGGAACTTCGACGCGCGGAACCTCGCCGTGAAGGTGGCGGACCCCGCGCGCATGTCCGCGGACGACCTCGACCGCTGGGCGTCGTGCGAAGGGGCGCGCATGTGCTCGAACTACGTGGCGTGGCTCGCGGCGGAGGGCGGGCAGGGCCTCGCGCGGGCGACGGCGTGGCTCGCCGCGCCCGACCCGGTCGCACGGGCCGCGGGCTGGTCGCTCGTGGGCGCGCTCGCGCTGCTCGACGAGGGCGTGCCGGACGCGTGGTTCGTCCAGCGCCTCGGGGAGCTCGAGCGCACGATCCACGAGGTGCCCGACGCGCAGCGCGTGGCGATGAACCAGGCGCTCATCGCGATCGGCTGCCGGAGCGCGGCGCTTCGCAGGTCGGCGTCCGCCGCGGCGAAGCGCGCGGGCAAGGTCGAGGTCGACCACGGCGACACGGCCTGCAAGACGCCGGACGCGCTCGCTTCCATCGACAAGGCGTGGGCCCACTCGACGTCCAAGGGGTTCGCGAGCCCGGCGGCGCACGAGCGCTCGCGCAAGTCGATGCGCGTCCGCTGCTGAGCGCCCTCGAGGAGCGCGCGCGCAAAGGGCCCCGCTCAGTAGCCCCACGACTCGAGCAGCACGACGTGGAAGCCCGTGACCTCCCCGCCCTCGACCCGCGCCTCGACGACGGCCCGCCCGCGGCGCGGGCCCCCGACCGCGAAGCGGAACCGCCCGCCCTCGTGGCCCTCGAGCACCCAGCGCTCGGGGAACCGGGTCGCGCGCAGCGGCGCGCCGAGGTGCTGGGCCAGGAACGGGTCGGCCTCGGCCCGGGCGGCCGCGGCGCGGTAGGGCACGGAGCGGGTCACGACGGCCGTCGGCACGCCCCACAGGACGAGAAGGGCCAGGGACACGAGCCCGAGCAGCGCGAGGGCGCCGCGGATCGCGCGGACCGACCAGCGCGAGAACACGTCGGCGAACGTCTCGGGCGGCTCCCAGGGCGGGGCGGCGGCGGCGGGGGCGGCCTCGCCCGACCCCGCGGCGGTGGCGCCGACCTCGGGGCCCGCCGCCGGCGGCGCGCCCTCGGGGGGCGCCTC
>JANJTH010000404.1 GCA_024711205.1 Planctomycetota bacterium
GGCGGCCCGCGCGGCGCTGGGCGCGGCCCGCTTCGCCCGCGCGCAGCGCTGGGTCCGCCGGCGCGGGCTCGACTGGGGCGAGCTCCCGGCGGTGCGCCGGGCCTGGCTCCGCGCGGCGGCGGTCGACGCGCGCTACCACGAGCTGAGCGGGGAGGGCGGGTTCTACGACTGGCTCGACGACGCGGGCAAGGTCGCGCGCACCCTCGACCGCGCGCTCCTCCAGCGGGCGCGCGAGGAGCCGCCCGCCCGGACGCGCGCGGCGCGGCGCGGGCGGATCGTGCGCGCGCACGGCGGGCTGGCGCGGGTCGGCTGGGACCGGGCGCAGGTGCCCGAGGGCGACGCGCGCGACGAGGACGGGGCGCTCGTGCGGCGGACGATCCGCATGGACGACCCCTACCGCTGGGAGCCGACCAGCGGCTGGTAGGATCCGCCGAGCGCGGGGCCGGCGCGACGAGGCCGGCGCACCGGGGGCGACCAGGCATGAGGATCACCCGCGTCTACACGAAGACGGGCGACGCCGGCACGACCGGGCTCGCCGGCGGCCAGCGGGTGCCCAAGGACGACCGGCGGATCGAGGCCTACGGGACGGTCGACGAGCTCAACTCGCTCGTGGGCGTCGCGGTCGCCGCGGTGGCCGACCCCGAGCTGCGGGCGCAGCTCGAGCAGGTCCAGCACCACCTGTTCGACGTGGGCGGCGACCTGTGCGTCCTCGACGAGGACAAGCGGCGGTTCGGCATGGCGCCCTTCCCGGAGGACCGCACACCGTGGCTCGAGGCGATCCTCGACCGCGCCGCGGACGAGCTCCCGCCGCTCGAGGAGTTCGTGCTGCCGGGGGGCGAGCCGGCGGCCGGGCACCTCCACGTCGCGCGGGCCGTGTGCCGGCGCGCCGAGCGGCTGTGCGTGGCGCTCGCACGCGCCGAGCCGGTCTCGCCCTCGATCGTGCCCTACCTGAACCGCCTGAGCGACGCGCTGTTCGTCATGGCCCGGCTCGTCAACCACCGGGCCGGGCGCGGCGACGTGCTGTGGCAGAAGGCGCACCGACGCGGCGAGGCCGCGGCCCGCGCGGGGTCGGGCGGGGAGGCCGCCCCGTGACGGCGGCGACCCCCGAGGTCGAGAACGGGGCGGTCCTCCTCGGCCCCTTCGTCGACGAGGCGCAGGCGATCGTGCGCCACTGCTGGCCGTTCGCGCGCACGTCGCCGCTCGGCGACGCGGCGACGCGGATCGACCTCTCGGCGGCGCCCGGGGGCGCGTGCCCCGGCGTCGAGGACTCGGGCGGGCTCGCCATGCTGAGCGTCGTCGCGCCGGTCTTCGGCTGGTTCTGCGACGCGCGGGCCGGCGTCGAGGGCGTTCGGGTGTTCGACGGCGGGCACGAGCGCGACCGGCGGCTCGTCGAGTGGTCGCGCGGCCAGCCGGCCGACCCGATCGCCTGGCCGATCGGCTCGCTCGCGCTCACGCTCCAGCTCCCGGTCGACGCGATCACGCGCGTCGCGCGCCCGGGGCGCCCGCCGCTCTCGCTCGCGATCGAGGCGCTGCTCAACGGGGCCGCGCCGCCCGAGGCGCCGCTCCTGCACCAGGCCCTCGAGGCGCTCGGGTCGCTCGAGCTCGACCGCGCGACCGAGGTGCTCGTCACCCACCTGCGCGTCGACGACTGGGTGGCGCGGTTCCACGCGGCGCGGGCCTACACGCGCCTGCACCGCCGGCCCGGGCAGGACGGCCGCCCCCGGCTCGAGGCGCTCCTCGCGGACGACGACGAGGGCGTGCGGGAGGCCGCGCTCGCGGGCCTCCTCGAGCTCCTCCCGCGCGTCGAGTTCTCCGACCTCGACCTGCACGGGCAGATCGACGCCGCGGTCGCCCGGGGCCTCGCCGACGAGGACGAGGACGTGCGGGCCACCGCCGCCCGCGTCCAGGCCCTCCGCCGCGAGCTGCTCGGGTAGCGGGGGAATCGAGGGGAAACCCTGCGGGTTTCCCCTCGATTCCCTGTAGGGATACGGCTTCGCGTCGGAGCGACGAGGGGGCCAGGCCCAGGGGAGGGCCACGGGCCTGCGTGGGGGGAGCCCCCACTCCTCGGGCCAACGACCTCCCGAGGGGACTGGCGCCACCGCGCGACCCTCCCGTGGCCCCATCCCTATCGTTTTTCCTGGGGGAGATCCGTAGGATCTCCCCCAGGAAAAACGTCGTGTTTACCGGGATCGTCGAGGGGCAGGCGAGGGTCGAGGGGATCGTCCCGCGAGGGGCGGCGCACAGGCTGTGCCTCGAGCTCGGCCCGCTGGCCGAGGGCGTGGCGGTGGGCGACAGCGTCGCGATCGACGGCACGTGCCTGACGGCCGTGTCGGTCGCGGGCGGGCGCGTCGAGTTCGACGTGATCCGGGAGACCGTCGAGCGCACGGCCTTCGCCATGCTCAAGGTCGGGGACAAGGTGAACGTCGAGCGGTCCATGCGGGCCGACGGGCGCTTCCACGGCCACTTCGTGACCGGCCACGTCGACGCGGCCGGGCGGATCCTCGTCAAGCGGGTCGAGCCCGGGCAGGTGTGGCTCACGGTGGAGGTCCCCCCGCGCCTCACGGCCGCCATGGTCGAGAAGGGGTCGGTCACGCTCGACGGCGTGAGCCTGACCCTGACCGAGGTCCTCCCGACGCGGCTCTCCGTGGCCCTGATCCCGCACACGCTCGAGGTCACGACGCTCGGCGCCAAGGGCCCCGGGCACCTCGTCAACGTCGAGGTCGACGTCATGGGCAAGTGGGTCCGCCGCCTGATCGCGGCCTACCTGCCGGGCGCGCCCGACGCCGCGCCCGCGCCCGAGGCCCCGCCGGAGCCCGCGGGGCCGCGGATCCTCGGCCCCGAGGCGCTCCTCAGCGAGACGGTCGAGGACATGCGCCGGGCCGGGTTCTTCGGCCAGGACCGCGGCGGGTAGCGCCCGGCCCCGAGGCGCGCGCGCCCCGGGGCCAGCGCGCGCGCGCCGCGGGCGCTACTTCCCGCGCAGGCGCGCGACGCGGGCGTGGGCCATGAGCCGGATGGCGTGGATCCGGATGAACCCCTGCGAGTCGGTCTGCGAGAAGCCGCCCTCGACGTCCATGCTCGAGAGCCGCTGGTCGTAGAGCGCGACGGGCGACGAGCGGCCGGCCGGCATGACGTTGCCCTTGTAGAGCGCGAGCCGGACGGTGCCCGTGACGCCCTCGGCGCACTTGTCGAGCGCGACCCGGAGGACGGCCATCTCGGGGCTGAACCAGAACCCGTTGTAGATCGCGTCGGCGAACCGCTGCGCGAGCAGGTCGCGCAGGCGCAGGACCTCGCGGTCCATGCACAGGCCCTCGAGGTCGCGGAGCGCCTCGTGGAGGAGCGTCCCGCCCGGGGTCTCGTAGCAGCCGCGCGACTTGATCCCGACGAAGCGGTTCTCGACCATGTCGACGCGGCCGATCCCGTTGCGCGCGCCCGCCGCGTTGAGCAGCTCGAACAGGGCGAGCGGGTCGGTCTCGCTCCGGCCGAGCGTGAGGTCGGCCGCGCGCACGGGCGTCCCGTCCACGAGCTCGAGCTCGACGAGCGTCTCCTCGTCGGGCGCGCGGCGCGGGTCGACGCACACGGTGAAGATCTCGGCCGCGGGCCGGTGGTCGGGGTCCTCGAGCACGCCCGACTCGTAGCTCTTGTGGAGCAGGTTCGCGTCGGTGCTGTAGGGCTTCTCGAGCGTGACCGGAATGTCGATCCCCTGCTCGCGCGCGTAGCGGATCAGGTCGCTCCGGCCCTGGAACCGGGCCAGGAACTCCGGGTCCTTCCAGGGCGCGATCACGCGCAGCTCGGGCGCGAGGGCCTTGTAGGTCAGCTCGAAGCGGACCTGGTCGTTGCCCTTGCCCGTGGCGCCGTGCGCGACGGCGGTCGCGCCGTGCGCGCGCGCGGCGGCGACCTGGTGGCTCGCGATCACGGGCCGCGCCAGCGACGTGCCGAGCAGGTAGCGGTTCTCGTAGAGGGCGCGCCCGCGCAGGGCCGGGAAGATGTAGTCCGTGACGAGCTCGCGGCGCAGGTCGTCGATCACGACCCCGTCGGCGCCCGTGACCTCGGCGTTGCGGCGGATCTGGGCCAGGTCCTCGCCCTGGCCCAGGTCGGCCACGTAGGCGATGACGCGGTGCCCCTTGAGCTTGAGCCACTTGAGGATGCAGCTCGTGTCCAGCCCGCCCGAGTAGGCGAGCATGACGGTGTCCTGGGCCATGCGGGGAGGTCCTCCGGTGCGGGGTCGCCGCGGCGCGGGATTCTCCGGCGGGAACGGCGCCCGTCAATCGGGCCGGGGGCGCCGCCCTGGCGCGGGGGGCGCGGCGCTGCCACGCTGCCCTCGTGACGCAGGAGCGGCCGTCGGGGCGGGTCGGGTCGCGGGTCGGCCCGTTCGAGGTCGTGGGCACCCTCGGGCAGGGGGGCATGGGGGTCGTCTACCGGGCGCGCGAGCTGGCGTCCGGGCGCGAGGTCGCGCTCAAGGTGCTCCTCGACCCGTCGCACCCGACCCGGCTCCAGCGGTTCCGCCGCGAGGCCGAGCTCACGGCGTCGCTCGAGCACGAGGGCGTCGTGCGCGTCCTCGACGCGGGCGACCTCGAGGGGCGGCCGTTCATCGCCTACGAGCTCGTCGACGGCGCGACGACGCTCGCCGACGACCCGTGGATCCAGCCCCTGCGGACGCGCGTCGAGCGGATCCGCGACGCCGCGCGCGCGCTCGGCCACGCGCACGCGCAGGGGATCGTGCACCGCGACGTGAAGCCGGAGAACGTGCTCGTCTCGCGCGACGGCCGGGTCAAGGTCGCCGACTTCGGGCTCGCCGTCGCGCAGGACGTGCAGCAGCGCCTGACCCGCACCGGGACCATGCTCGGCACGCCGGCCTACATGCCGCCCGAGATGCTCCGCGGCAAGAAGGACGACCAGGGGGCGGCCAGCGACGTGTGGGCCCTCGGCGTGCTCCTGTACCGCGCCCTCACGGGGCGCATGCCGTTCGAGGGCGCCACGCTCGCCGACCTGGCCGGCGCCGTGATCGACCACGACCCGCCCCCGCCGTCGCGCCTCAACCCGGCGGTCGACGGCGACCTCGACGCCGTGGCGCTCCGCTGCCTCGAGAAGGACGTGCGCGGGCGCCTGCCCCACGGCGAGGCGCTCGCGCTGGAGCTCGACCGCTGGCTCGCGGGCGCGGCCACGGCGGCCGGGCGCGCCGCCCGGACCCGACGCCGCGCCGCCTTCGCCGGCGCCGCGGCGGGCTGGCTCGTCGTCGCCGCCGCGCTCCTGCTCGTCGCCGCGGGCTGAGCGCCTCGTGCCCTGCGGCTCCCCGGCTCCCCGGCGCCGCGGGGAGCCCTACAGGTCGAGCTCGAGCCCCTCGCGGGCCGCGTCGATCGCGAGCGTCGCGCCCAGCGCGGCCACGCGGGCCCGCTCGGCCTCGACGGCCGCCTCGATCGTCGCGTCGTCGTGGTCGGGGTGGTGATAGAAGAAGAGCAGGCGGCGGGCCCCGGCCGCGAGCGCGGCGTCGACCGCCTCCGCGTGGCACGAGTGGCCCGACGGGGCCGGCGCCGACGGGCCGGCCAGGCTCACGCGCCGGCCCTGCGCCTCGGCGTTCGTGTAGTACGCCTCGTGCACGAGGAGGTCGACGCCGCGCGCGAGCTCGACCACCTCGCGCGTCGGCCGGTCGTCGTGGTTCGCCTCGGCCACGTAGCAGACGCTCGCGCCCGTGGCCGGCTCGTCGATCCGGTAGGCCATGCAGTCGTGGCTGCCGTTGTGGACGACGGCGTGGCGCAGGCGCAGGCCGCCCAGGTCGTGCGTCCAGGCGGGGTCCTCGATCCGGTGGATCTCGATCGACGCGCCCATGTTGGTGAGGCTCGCGATCGGCGAGTAGACGGGCGAGAGCTGCCCCTCGAGGATGTTCTCGAGGTGCGGGCTGACGCCGCCCCACAGGTGGACCTCGTTGCCCGGAATGTAGTTGGGGACGAAGAACGGGAAGCCCTGGATGTGGTCCCAGTGCGTGTGGCTGAGCAGGATCGACACGCGCCCCTGCCCGCGCCCGTGCGGGCCGGCGAGGAGCCCGCGGCCCAGCCAGTACAGCCCGATCCCGGCGTCGAGGACGACGAGCTCGCCCGAGGCCCCGCGGACCTCGACGCAGGGCGTGTTCCCGCCGATCCCCTGCGCGCTCGCCTGCGTCGCCGCGATCGCGCCGCGGACCCCCCAGAAGCGGACGCGCATCAGAGCTCGACCGACTCGCCCTCGCGGGCGAGCCCGACCTCGAGGTCGCGGCCGCCGAGGCGGCGCGCCGTGTCCGCGACCCGCGCCTCGAGCTCGTCGTCCCACGCCTCGGGGTGGTGGTGGAAGAAGACGAACCGCCCGACCCCGCCCTGCCGGGCGAGCCGGATCCCCTCCTCGGGCGTGCTGTGGCCCCAGTGCGGGTTCTGCGCGTACTGCTCCTGGGTGAAGAAGGTGTCGTAGAGCAGCAGGTCGGCGCCCACGACGAACCGCTCGAGCGCGGCCCCGTGCGCGCGGATCTTCGCGACGATCTCCGGATCCTCGTCGGGGCGCCGCACGTGAAAGCCCTCGCTCAGGAGCTGGTCGTCGTAGGGCGCCGTGTCGGTCATGTAGATGAACGACTTGCCCCCGAGTTCGATCCGGTAGCCGACGGCGATCCCGGGGTGATTCAGGCGGACCGTGCTGACCTTCCAGGGGCCGATCGTGAACGTCTCGTCCTCCTGCACGGCGCGCCAGTCGACCTGGGCCTTGAAGGCGTCGAGCCCGAAGCTGAAGTAGGAGCGGTCGGCCTGGCCCGCGAACACCTGGCGGAGCCGGCGGTCGTGGCTCCCGCGGGCGCACACCGTGAAGCGGTTGCCGGCGCGGAAGAACGGCTCGAAGTACATGAACCCCTGGATGTGGTCCCAGTGGGTGTGGCTGAACAGGAAGGCGCCCTCGCCCTGGCCGTCGCCGAACTCGGCCGCCATGAGGTCGCGCCCGAGCTGGCGGGTGCCGGTGCCGGCGTCGAACACGAGGGTGGGCGCGCCGGGGGCGCGCACGGCCACGCACGAGGTGTTGCCGCCGACCTTCGTCACCTTGGGGTGCGCGACCGGGAACGACCCCCGCACGCCGTAGAACGTGACGCGCACCCACCCTCCCCTCAGGGGGACCGATCGTAAGCCTGTGCCCGGTGAGAGTCAACGCGATCGGCGCGCCGGGCCGAGGGGCGCGCGGCGCCGCGGGTCCGCCCCGCCGGTCGAGGGTATAGTCCCGCGCGCGCTCCTCCCCGAGCGCGGCGCGGGGCGCGGGATGGCCGGGTGACCGAAGGTCTGCTCCCAGACGGCCTCGAGGCCGCCGTCGCGGCGCTCGCGCCGGGGCCGGGCGCCGAGCGGCTCGAGGAGGCCCTCGCAGGGCTCGCGCGCTGGTGCGGGGCGCGGTCGGCGTGGGTCGGCGTGCGGGCCGTCGGGGGGCGGGCGCGCGAGGGCGCCGACGGCGAAGCGC
>JANJTH010000425.1 GCA_024711205.1 Planctomycetota bacterium
CGCCGCGCTCGCCGCGCTCGAGGCCCGCGAGGACCTCCTGCTCGCCACGGCCCCCGCCGAGCCGCGCCCCGCCGTGCGGGTCGCCTACGCCGAGGGGCTCCTCCGCGCGACCGAGGCCTCCGACGGCACGGGCCAGCGGGCCTCGCTCGCGGCGACCCTCCTGGCCTCGGTCCTGGGCGACCCGACCGTCCCCGAGGCCGAGCGCCAGCGCGCGCTCGACGCGCTCGACCGCGTCCCCCCCGCCGAGGCCCGGGCCGCCGTGTGTCCGCTCGCCGCCCGCGACGCCGTGACCGCCGAGGCGCTGTGGGCCCTCGTCGACCTCGGCGGACCGACCGAGGCGCCGCTCCTCGCCCGCTGGGTCGCGCACGACGGCTACGACGTCGCGAACGCCGCCGTCGAGGCGCTCGAGGCGATCGCCGACCGCGCCCTCGCCGACGCCGTCCCGCCGGCCCCGGCGCCGCTGGGCGCCGCGACCGCGCCCACGCGCGACGCCCTGGCCGCGGGCCGCGCCCGCCTCCGCGAGCACCACGCGCCCGGCGAGAACCGCCTCGCCGACGCGCTCGTGGCCCGCCTCGAGGCGCTCGAGGCGGCGCTCGCCCCGCCTGGCTGACCCCCGGGCGCGGCCCTCGCGCGCCGGCCGGCACGAGCCCGCTCCGCGCTCGGCCCGCGCCGACCTCCCTCCGGTCGGCCGCCCGGCACGGCCCTCGCACGCAGCTCAGGCCGTGTGGTCGGAGATCTTGAGCGGCCAGGTGTAGGAGTCGCCCGACTTGTCCTCGTCGAGCCAGAACGTGAGCTCGCCCTCGCGCGCGTCGGCCGGGACGTCGGCCACGACGTAGCCGTCGTCGCCCGTGACGCCGTCGAACGTCTCGTCGCCGACCTTGAGCGAGAACGGCGCCCCCGCGATCGGCGACCCGTCCTGGTCCTCGAGCTTGAACCGGATCGTCTGGGTCGGCGCCGCCTCGGGCTCGTCGGGCGCGGCCTCCGCGGGCGGCGGCCCGCCGTCGAGCCCGGGCGCGACCGAGGGCGAGGCCGTGCCGACCTTCGCCTGGAGCGACTGCGGCTCCGTGACGACCTCGGCCACGAGGCCGCCGGGCGGGACCCACGTCGGGTCGAGCAGGGCGACCTTCTTCCGCGGCTCGGCCTCCTGCGCCTCGCGCTCCGCCGTCGGCGGGGGCGCCGGGGCCTTCACGGCCGAGCGCTTGACCCGGAACGTCGTCGTGTAGCCGACGCCGGGGAAGAGCGTGTGCACCGCCTGCTTCACGAAGTAGGGGCCCGAGAGGTACTCACCCAGCCCCTCGAGCTCGACGTTCGTGCCCGCGAGGATCGCGGGGTCGCCCTCGCACGTGCCCTCGCCCTCGACGTACTTCTCGCTCCGCCGGGCGAACACGGCCTGCGCGTGCGCGTCGAGCGCCGCCTGGTTCGCGGCCCCCCCGCTCGGCAGCCAGGTGACCGCCTCCTTGACCTTCTTCGCCGCGTCGGTCCCGGTGACCGTCCCCCCCATGGTGCTCCGCTCGGCCCCGCCCTCGACGACCTTCTCGATCATGGCCTTCTGCAGCGGGTCCCACGAGCTGAGCTTGACGCTCCCCTGCTGCGCGCCGAGCGAGAGCACGACGCGGAACGAGCGGAGCTGCTCCTGCCAGGTGATCGACGCCGCGGCCCCCTGGTCGAGCTGCGGCTTCTCGAACTTGAGCTGGTTGCCGACGACGCGGACCTGGTAGCCGTGGAGCGCGGCGCGGTCGAGCACGAAGTCGGCGTCCGTCTGGTTCCACTGGCAGACGGCCTCGTGCGTGACCGGGGTCGCCTCGCACGCCGCCGTGAGGCCCGCCGCCTGGGCGGCCGCGCTCACGGCGTCCGAGTCGTTCATGTTGAGGCGCGTCTGCTGGCGCTGGCTGCGCCGGAGCCGGTGGAACTTCGAGTGCGCGATCACGGTCAGCGTCTGGGACCCGCGGCGCTGGAAGGCGCCGCGCCAGCCGGTCACCTCGCCCTCGAAGACCTGGGCGCGGTCGCCCATGTAGCCGAGCTCGATCTTGACCGGGTTCCCGAGCTTGAAGACCGAGCCGTCCGAGCGGGCGCCCCCGTCGTCCCGGAGCCGGATCATGGCGACGGACGCCCCGTCGAGCGTGTCGTCGACCACGACCTGGACCACGTCGGTCCGCAGGTCCGGCGGGATCGGCGACCCGCCGTCGAGGATCTCGAAGTCCGGCGCCCCCTTGTCGTCCGACACGCGCCCTCCAGGCCCCGGCCCCCGCGGCCCGGCTCGGGCGGCCGGGGAGCCCGGGTAGATCGTAGAACACGGCGGGCCGGCCCTGCTACCCGGCCCCCGGCGCGGGCCCGGACCGGGGCCCGGGCCGGTAACCTGGGTGGCGCCGCGGGCGGCCCGCCTGCGCCGAGGTGCCGCTTGACGCCGACCGAGCCCATGCTCGCCCGCTTCCGCCTGACGGCCCGGCAGCGGCGGGCCCTGATCGCGCTCGCGCCGGTGATCTGCACCGACGCCGTGCGCGGCCTCGAGGAGCGGCTCGCCTGTGAGGTCGAGCTGTTCCTGCGCAGCGTCCCCGCCCACGTGCGGCTGGCGCTCCTGGCCGGGCTCGGCGTGTTCGACGCCTCGGCCCGGCTCGTCCCCTCGTCACGGCTGCGCTCGTTCGCGCGGCTCGACCCCGCCCGCGCCGAGCGGCACTTCGCCCGCTTCTGGCACAGCCCCGTGGGCCCGCTCCACCACCTCGCGCGCGGGCTCAAGATGATCGTCAGCTACGCCTACTACGAGCTCCCCGAGGTCAAGGCGCGCATGGGCTACGACCCCGACGCCTGGATCGACCGCGTCCGGCGGGAGCGCCTGGCCCGCTGGGCCGACGACGTCGCCGCGCACGACCGGCTCGTCCTCGCGCCCGACCCGCTCCGGCCCGCGGGCCCCGGGCCGGCGCCCGCCGGGCGGACGG